>JBDNEZ010000343.1:0-2389 GCA_041690095.1 Anderseniella sp. | reverse complement strand
GAGGGAAACTGATCCTGCAGCGAATTGGCAAACGCCATATAGGTGCGCGCATCATCGTCCTCGCTCGCAATGGCAAGGGCGAGGATTTCTTTTTCGGACAGATCGGCAAAAGGTTTCACGGGCGGCGGTCTTCCTGTTCCGGTTTCGGGATGGTTGTTCAGATTACGTTTTTAGAATAATTCCAGATTGCAGTCCAGCACCCAGACCGATTATTCTTGCTGCACCGTCACGGGCGACATCAGATGCTCAAAGGCCGTACGCATGGCACCGAAGCCGTACAATTTGTCTGCTTGACGGCAACCTCAACCACTGCCAAACACCAGCGCATGACAGACACATCACACATCCGCAATTTTTCAATCGTTGCGCATATCGACCACGGCAAGTCCACTCTGGCTGACAGGCTTATCCAGACCTGTGGCGGGCTCACGGCACGCGAGATGAAGGAACAGGTTCTGGACACGATGGATGTCGAGCGCGAACGCGGCATTACCGTCAAGGCCCAGACCGTGCGCCTCGACTATACGGCAGACAATGGCGAGACCTATGAACTGAACCTGATCGACACCCCCGGCCATGTCGACTTTGCCTATGAAGTCAACCGGTCACTGGCGGCGGTAGAAGGCTCGCTGCTGGTGGTCGATGCCGCCCAGGGCGTGGAAGCCCAGACACTGGCCAACGTGTATCAGGCAATCGAGAACGACCACGAAATCGTATCGGTGCTCAACAAGGTTGACCTGCCGGCAGCAGAACCCGACCGGGTGCGCCAGCAGATCGAGGACGTGATCGGACTGGACGCCTCCGGCGCGCTGGAGATTTCCGCCAAGACCGGCATCGGTATCAAGGAAGTCCTGGAAGCCATTGTCCACCAGTTGCCCGCGCCGAAAGGCGATGCGGAGCAACCGCTCAAGGCCTTGCTGGTGGATAGCTGGTACGACGCCTACCTGGGCGTCATCGTGCTGGTGCGCATTATCGATGGCCGGCTCAAGAAGGGCATGCGCATCAAGCTGATGTCCACCGATGCCAATCATCTTGTCGACCGGGTTGGCGTATTTCGCCCGAAACAGGAAATGGTGGCAGACCTTGGCCCCGGCGAGATCGGCTTTTTCACGGCTGCCATCAAGGAAGTCGCTGACACCCGCGTCGGTGATACCGTCACCGAAGAAAAGCGCCCGTGCGCCAAAGCCCTGCCCGGCTTCAAACCGGCACAGCCTGTGGTGTTTGCCGGTTTCTTCCCCGTGGATACGGCCGAGTTTGAAGATCTGCGCGAGGCCATGGGCAAGCTGCGGCTCAACGACGCCAGTTTCTCGTTTGAAATGGAAACCTCAGCCGCACTCGGCTTCGGCTTCCGCTGCGGATTTCTGGGCCTGCTGCACCTGGAAATCGTGCGTGACCGGCTGGAGCGGGAATTCAATATCGACCTGATCACAACCGCACCGTCGGTTATCTATCATATCCACCAGATCAAGGGCGACGTGCTGGAACTGCACAATCCGGCCGACATGCCGGAACCCAACTATATCGATACCATCGACGAGCCCTGGATTCAGGCAACCATTCTGGTGCCGGACGAATATCTCGGCGCGGTGCTGAAACTGTGTGAAGACCGCCGCGGTCGGCAGAAGGAACTGACTTATGCCGGTTCGCGCGCCATGCTGATCTATGAACTGCCGCTCAACGAGGTGGTGTTTGACTTCTATGACCGGTTGAAATCCGTAACCCGCGGTTATGCCAGCTTCGACTACAAGATGATCGGCTATGAGCCCGGTAATCTGGTGCGCATGCACGTGCTTGTCAACGAAGAGCCGGTGGACGCTCTCGCCATGATTGTGCACGGCGGGCGGGCCGAACAGCGCGGCCGGGCCATGGTTGAAAAACTGAAAGAGCTGATCCCCCGCCACATGTTCAAAATCCCCATACAGGCAGCCATCGGCGGCCGGGTGATTGCGCGTGAAACCATATCGGCCCTGCGCAAGGACGTGACGGCGAAGTGTTATGGTGGCGATGTCTCGCGCAAGCGCAAACTGCTGGACAAGCAGAAGGAAGGCAAGAAGAAGATGCGCCAGTTCGGACGTGTAGAGATTCCGCAAAACGCCTTCATCGCCGCGCTCAAGATGGATGAGAACTAGGGGGTAGTTCTATACCGCTCACGGCGGCAGCCTGGTTGATTCCGCTCACACCAGCAGCCTGCGGCTGCGCTCCGCGAGGGCGCACTTCGTGCGACGGCCAGTCGGCCTTGCCTCGGCACTGCGTGCCTCGGGGGCGGAGTTCATCACGACAACCAGTGCTGTGGGTCCTCGGGACAAGCCCGAGGACGACATATGAGAATGGGCTTGATTTAGTACATTTGTCATCCTTGGGCCCCGTCCCAAGGATCCAGACTCGCCAT
>JBDNEZ010000342.1:0-2600 GCA_041690095.1 Anderseniella sp. | reverse complement strand
GAACCGATCGTCTTGACCGGCCTGTCACTCTGGAGACTGCCCTGCCCGCCCGCCAGCACCGGCCAGCGGTCAATGCCTTCGCCGAAGTCGCCATGGCAGGACGCGCACTTTTCGGAATAGATGACTTCGCCTTCAGCCACCGTGCCCTTGCCCTCCGGCAGGCCCTTGCCATCAGGGCGCACATCCGTGTCCCAGGCCGATACTTCGGCCCGGGTTGCGTCGCGGCCAAGAGTCAACTTGCCGGCAAATGCCGGCGTCGCAACTGCGGCCAGCACCAACGCGACAATTGCGGATTTAGGAAACTTCGACATTTTCAACCTCGCCATTGGCTTTCACATGCCAGGTCTGAATACCGTTATTGTGGTATATGGAATTGGTGCCACGTGCGGCACGCAGCTGATTTTTCGTCGGCTGAACATAACCGGTGGAATCCACGGCGCGTGATTGCAACAACAGCGGCGAGCCGTCCCAGTCGAAGTCATAATAGAACCGGTGCATTGACTTGTCGAAGCTCGGCCCGTCGATACGCGCGGTGTGCCAGTTCCGGCCACCGTCGATGGAGACATCCACCCGGTCAATGGTGCCCCGGCCAGACCAGGCAATTCCGGTGATGACCGTCTGGCCTTTCTTGTGCAGCAAAGGTGCCTGCGGGCTGGGGTTGGTGATGACCGATTTGGCGTCCATTTCCCATGTGAAACGCCGCGCCTTGCCGTTTTTCATCAGATCGGTGTATTTCGAGGTTTCCTCGCGGTGGTGCCAGGGTTCATCACCGACTTCCAGACGACGCAACCACTTTATCCACATATTGCCTTCCCAGCCAGGCACTACCAGGCGCAGCGGATAACCCTGTTCGGGACGCAATGCCTCGCCGTTCATCTTGAAAGCGACAAGGCAGTCCTGCATGGCCTTGGCCATGGGGATGGAGCGCGTCATGGCCGACGCATCAGCGCCTTCCGGCATCAACCACTTGCCGTTGGTCTTTACGCCGGCTGCTTCCAGAAGCAGTTTCAGCGGTACACCGGTATACATGAGATTATGGATCATACCGTGAGTGAACTGGCAGCCATTCAGCTGCGCACCGCGCCATTCCATGCCGGAACTGGCTGCGCACTCGAGAAAATAAACATGGTTTTCACGCGGAAAACGCATCAGGTCTGCCATGGTGAAAACAATCTGCCGGTCCACCAGACCGTTGATCATCAGGCGATGCTCGGCAGGATTAATTTCGGCTATGCCGGCATGATGGCGTTCGAAACAAAGACCGTTGGGCGTGATGATACCATCAAGATCATGCAATGGCGTAAAGTTGACGGATGAAATCGGATCTGCCGTCAGCCAGGCAACATTGCGGCGCACCACCGATTTTTCAAACTCTGACGGATGACCATAGGGCCGCGCATCAACGCCGTCACCGGGATACAGGTTCCAGTCCTGTTTTTCGAGGATGACGGCCTCGCCCTCACCTGCGCGGGCCCGGCCCGCAATCGCGGTACCGCCGAGCGCCAGACCGGCACCCAGAAAACGACGGCGACTGGTTACCAAATCCGGATATTTCTTTTCATCAGACATGAGCATCACTCCTCGTGCTGCTTCACACTATACATTCGTTTTTATGAATGTATAGTGTGAAGGCATCACAAATTCACTTTTACCGTTGGCTGACCAGACAGGTTCACAACCTGCTTTTGCGTGATGTGGGTTTCCATCAGGTCATAAATGGCAGGGCCCTCGACATTTTCGTTGACCGATGCCCAGCCGCCGACGACATACTTGGTGTCTGCTTCCAGCAACTCTCCGGTAGACATCAGTCGCATATCGGAAATACGCCCGCCCATATCGCCATTGGGTGTGCAGGTGTAGCTCATGCCGCCAACGCGAACCATGTCGCCGCCCTGCTGGAAGAACGGATCCTTGTTGAACAGGTTATCGCAAACGTCCTCAAGAATTTCCTTCAGTTGCGTGCCGGTAAACTCCAGACGATACACCGACGGGTAACTCATGGAGGTCTCGGTATAGAGGTCATCAATAGTGATATCCTGGCCCGGCAACAATGTAGTGCCCCACCTGAAGCCCGGTGACAGGGCAATCTGGGTGTCGCGCTGCTCGATGATACCTTCACAGATCAGGTCATCCCACGTGCCGTTGAAGTTGCCGCGCCTGTACAGCAAGGTTTCGGTCTTGCCGATTACCCGGTTCAATTCGGCTGCATGAGGCTTGCGTACCTCGTCGATCTTCGCCGACATCTCAGCGTCGCGCTGAACAACATCGGAAAACACCGGAATCAAGTTGGACGAGTAAGCGACCACCTTGCCGTCCTTCACCTCAAGATCGACCCGGCCCAGATACTTGCCGTGCGAGCCTGATGACAACAGCAGCGTATTGCCGATCTCGATGGCCTGCGGAATGGCATCATGGGTATGGCCGGTCAGGATCACGTCGATACCGCTGACCACACCGGCCAGCTTGCGATCGACATCGAATCCATCATGCGACAACAAAACCACTACTTCGGCCCTGTCCGCGCGCGCCTTGTTGACATTGTCCTGCAGCGTGTCTGGCCTGATGCCGAATGACCATTTGGGGAACATCCAGCGCGGATT
>JBDNEZ010000341.1:0-7597 GCA_041690095.1 Anderseniella sp. | reverse complement strand
CCCGGTGTTGATGTCGTGTCGTCGCCTGCCACCATCGGTTATCTCGAAATGGCGTGCCACCGGGTGTCTGACCGTTTCTTTGACGAGGGCGAAGCCAGTGTCGGTGTCGGTTTCGACCTGCAGCACGTCGGCGCGGCAACGCCCGATCTGCCGGTCGACATTGCTGCCGAACTGATCAGCGTTGATGGCCGCCGGTTGACCTTCAAGGTAGAAGCGACGCAGGCCGGTAGACAGATCATGACCGGGACGCATCAGCGCGCGGTGGTCAACCTTGCCCGGCTGCTGGCGGCACACAAAGGTGCGGATGCGGCGGACACGCCGCTGCTGCTGACCGGGCGTAGCTTGAAGATTTCCGATGTGGAAGCGGTCGCCGTCGAGGGCCGCAAGGTCGAGATTGCGCCGGGCTGCCGCGATCAGATGGCCGCCGGCCGTGCCGTCGTGGAGCGTTATTTCAAGGACAATATTGCGGCTTACGGGCTGAATACCGGACTGGGCGTGCGGGCAACCGACATGCTGACGGCAGACGAAGCAGCAGACTTTTCAGTGAAATTGGTTCGCGGCAGGGCGCAGGCGATTGGCCAGCCCTTGCCGGTATCAGCAGCGCGTGCAGCCATGCTGGTGCGGCTGAACACGCTGTTGAGCGGTGAAGCAGGCGCCAACCCGGGGATCGCCGACGCCCTGATGGACGCGCTGAATGGCGCAGTGACACCTGTCATGCTTGCTACCGGATCCATCGGCGCCGGGGATCTGGTCGTCATGGCGGCAATCCCGCATGCGCTGATCGGTGAAGGGGAGGCCTGGTTTGAGGGTCAGCGCATGTCCGGCGCGGATGCCCTTGACAGGGCAGGTCTGAAACCATTGTCGCTGGGACCGAAGGACGGGCTGGTATTGTGCAACAACCAGGCCCATTCCGCCTCGCTTGCCTGCCTGGCGGCACGCTCGGCGCGCACCCTGCTTGAGGCCGCCAATGTGTCTGCAGCCCAGGTCATGGAAGGCTTCAGGTGCAATTTGTCACCGCTTACCTCCGAGGCAGCGCTGCTCAGACCGCAGGCCGGACAGGTTGAAACGGCCAAGGCGTTCCGTGATCTGCTGGCCGGCAGCGCCTTGCTGCAGGAAGGCGCCGCGCGCCGCCTGCAGGACCCGATTTCACTGCGCTCGATCATCCAGACCCACGGCGCCGTGCATGCAGCCCTTGATGTGCTGGAGGCTGCCGTCGATGTCGAAATCAACCACGCCTCCGACAACCCGGCCGTGCTGCTGGGCGAAAACAGGCTTGTGTCGACCGGCAATTACCACACGCCATGGCTGGCCCAGACGCTCGATCTGACGGCGCGCGCGCTGGCCGTTCTGGCCAATGATGCGGTCTCGCGCATCCAGCGGCTGTGCACGCCGCAGATGTCGGGCCTTGCGCCATTGCTGTCATCTGCGGCAACCGACCGGGCCGGGTTCGGGCCGTTGCTGAAACCGGTTGAGGCGTTGCGCGCCAGCATCATTCATCTTGCCGGTCCGGTGCCGGTTGTGCCGAGCTTCAACGCCAACGGTGTGGAGGATGCCGCCACGTTTACCCCGCTCGCGGCAGCAAAACTGCTGCAGTTGTGCGAGCAGCTGAGTTATCTGCTGGCCTATGAACTGCTGGCCGGTGCGCAGGCGCTTGACCTTGCCAGACCGGATGGTGTGGCGCCGCGCGTGACCGTGGCGCATGATCAGGTCAGAGCCTTGTCGGCGTTTATGGACGATGATCGCCCGGTTGGCCGCGAAGTCGAGGCTGTGGCCTGCGAACTGGTGCTGATGGGCGGCCTTGCGAGAAAGGTTTACCGGTAAACCAGTTGCTGGCCGATGCCGAGGCCTTCTGCCTTTTTCAGCATGGCGGCGCCAAGTGCGATGTCGGACAGTGACAGGCCGCGATGCCAGAACAGGATGGTTTCGTCATCGCGCTCCCGGCCCGGCTTTGCACCGGTGACAATATCGCAAAGCTCTGCGTGCACGGTGTCTTCGGACAGCAGCCCGGCATTGATGTGCGGCCTCAGCGCCCCGAGCGTGCCGGCGCGGAACTGGCCGACATCATCAATCACCACCTTGTCCATGATATCGATCATCCTGATGTCGAGTGCGGAGACGGTGCCGTAGGGAATGACGCAGGTTCCCGGTGTCACCCAGTCTGCCCTGAACAGTTCCTCGCGCTCGGCCAGCCTGGAGGCTTCGACCATGATGTCGGCGCCTTCCAGGCAATCGCGCCAGTTGTCGGTGACGATGATCTTCTTGCCGAGATCAGCTTCGAGTCTGGCTGCGAAGGCCTGACGGCTTTCGGGACGGCGCGAGTGCACCCTGATCTCGTCGAAATCATACAGATGATCGAGCAGGCGCACGTTCCAGTAAGCCGTACCGCGGGCACCGACATGGCCGAGGATTTTCGAATTCGCGCGGGCCAGGTGCCTGGCGCCGATTGCGGTCAGCGCACCGGTGCGCGCATCGGTGATCAGGGTGGCGTCAAGAATGGCACGCGGCATGCCGGTTTGCGGGTCAAACAGGTTGAGCAGCGCCATTTCCGATGGCAGGCCCTTCTTGTAGTTGTCGACATAGTCGCCGACGATCTTGACGCCCGCCAGTTCAAGCGGCGCCACATACCCGCGCAGGACATTGAAATGTCCGTTGAAGGCGGCATCAGGCGTCAGGTGCACGCGCGGCTCGATCACCGCACCGCCAGGTGTGCCCTGTGCAACAAGGCCTTGTTCGACGGCAGCGATGATCTCTGCGTCGGTCATGGCCAGCCGGTCAATGTCCGGCCCGTTCAGCCAGGTCAGGGTCACAGGTTCGTGCGAATTGCTCATGCGGGTTTCAACCTTCCGGCGTTTTCGAGGTGTTCGATAATTTCGCCTGCTGTGGTTTCGGGCGATTTTTCGGCGGTATTGATCCTGATTTCTGCGTTTTCCGGTGCTTCATAGTCGCTGTCGATGCCGGTGAAATTCTTGATCTCGCCGGCCCGCGCCTTGGCGTACAGACCCTTCACATCACGCGCTTCACAGACCTCAAGCGGCGTGTCGACATGGACCTCGATGAACTCACCGGCCTCCAGCATGTCACGCGCCATGCGGCGTTCTGCGCGGAATGGCGAAATGAACGATACCAGCACGATCAGGCCGGCGTCAGCCATCAGTTTTGACACCTCGGCGACGCGGCGGATGTTTTCCACCCGGCAGGCGTCGGTGAAACCCAGATCGCGATTGAGGCCATGGCGCACATTGTCGCCGTCCAGCAGATAGGTGTGATGGCCCAGGGCGGTGAGACGTTTTTCGACAATGTTGGCAACGGTTGATTTGCCCGAGCCTGACAGGCCGGTAAACCACAGCACCGTTGCCTGCTGGTTCTTGCTGCCCGCACGGGTGCCCTTGTGGATATCAACTGCCTGCCAGTGAATGTTGCTGGCGCGTCTGAGGGCAAAATTGATCAGCCCGAGACCGACCGTTGTATTGCTGGCCCGGTCAATGATGATGAAGCCGCCAAGGTCGCGATTGTCGGTATAGCTGGTAAACGGCAGCGGCTCATCAAGGCTGATATTGCACATGCCGATCTGGTTGAGTTCCAGGGTTTTTGCAGCGGTGTGTTCCAGCGTATTGACGTTGACCTCGTACTTGGGCTGCGCGATGTGGCCCGGCACCGTGCGGGCGCCCAGTTTTATCAGATAGGGCCTGCCGGGCAGCATCGGCTCATCACCCATCCACAGGATCTGCGCCTCGAACTGATCGGCAACTTCTACAGGCGCATCGGCGGCGCAAATGACGTTGCCGCGGCTGGCGTCGATTTCATCATCGAGCGTCACCATGATGGCCTGGCCGGCGTGGGCCTGGTTGAGGTCGCCGTCATGCGTGACAATGCGGGCAATGCTGGTTTCTCGCGCCGACGGCAGCACCTTCACTTTGTCGCCCTGCTTCAGGGTCCCCGACACCAGCGTACCGGCGAACCCGCGAAACGTGCGATCAGGCCGGCACACCCACTGTACCGGCAGGCGGGCAGGTTGTTCGGGACCGGCGTCACTCATGTCGACGGTTTCCAGGTGCTGCAACAGGCACGGGCCGGCATACCAGGGCATCTCGTCGCTGGTTTTTGTTATGTTGCTGCCGGTCAGGGCCGACACCGGAATGCAGGTGACATCGCCTGCGCCGATCTGTGCGGCAAAGGCAAGAAAATCGGTCTCGATGGCGCGATAGGTGGCTTCGTCATGGTCGACAAGGTCCATCTTGTTGACCGCCAGCACCAGTTTCCGGATGCCCAGCAGTGAAACGATATAGGCATGACGGCGGGTCTGGGTCAGGATGCCCTTGGTGGCATCGACCAGCAGCACGGCCAGATCAGCGGTCGAGGCACCGGTTGCCATGTTGCGGGTATACTGCTCGTGACCTGGCGTGTCGGCCACGATGAACTTGCGCCTTGGCGTGGTGAAGGCCCGGTAGGCGACGTCAATCGTGATACCCTGTTCACGCTCGGCGGCAAGCCCGTCGACCAGCAGCGCAAAGTCGATATTGCCGCCTTGCGTGCCGACGCGCTTCGAGTCGGCTTCAAGCGCGGACAATTGATCATCGAAAATCAGTTTCGATTCATACAGCAGCCGGCCGATCAGGGTGGACTTGCCATCGTCCACCGACCCGCAGGTGATGAACCGCAGCATGTCCTTGGCGGACTGCTCGGCCAGGTAGGCCTCGATAGTGTCGGCGCTGAGATCGGGGGTCTGCATCAGAAATACCCCTCCTGTTTCTTCTTCTCCATCGACGCGGACTGGTCATGGTCGATGACGCGGCCGGCGCGCTCGGATGTCGTGGTCACCAGCATTTCCGCAATGATCTCCTCCAGCGTTGCCGCGCTGCTCACGGCAGCACCGGTCAAAGGATAACAGCCCAGCGTGCGGAACCGCACCATCTGCATTTGCGGCTGTTCGCCGTCGTTCAGCGGCATGCGGTCATCGTCGACCATGATCAGGTCGCCGCCACGGGTCACCACAGGTCTGCGGGCTGCAAAATACAACGGTACGATGGGGATGTTCTGATCGCGGATATACTGCCAGATATCCAGTTCGGTCCAGTTCGACAGGGGAAACACCCGCATCGATTCACCCTTGTTGATACGGGTGTTGTAGGTGCGCCACAGCTCCGGGCGCTGGTTCTTCGGGTCCCAGCGATGCTGGGCGTTGCGAAACGAGAATATCCGTTCCTTGGCGCGAGACTTTTCTTCATCGCGGCGCGCGCCGCCGAACGCGGCATCAAAGCCGTACTTGTCGAGAGCCTGCTTGAGGCCCTCGGTTTTCATGACTTCGGTATGGCGGGCCGAGCCGGCGGTGAACGGGTTGATATCAGCCGCCACACCATCCTGGTTGATATGCACGATCAGGTCGAGGCCAAGCTGGCGTACCGTCTCGTCGCGAAATTCGATCATCTCGCGAAATTTCCACGTGGTATCCACATGCAACAGCGGGAACGGTGGTTTGGCCGGATAGAATGCCTTCATGGCCAGATGCAGCATGACGGCGGAATCCTTGCCGACCGAGTACAGCATCACCGGCTTTTCACACTGTGCCGCGACTTCGCGCATGATGTGAATGCTTTCCGCTTCAAGTTGTTGCAGATGGCTTGGCTTTGGTGCTTGGATCATTCAGCTCTCGAAAAAAGACAAACAGGTCACGTTCAGGGCTGGTTTCATCGTGGTTTGGATAAATTGTCAATGATTGTCCTGCAATGCCAAGAATTTGTCCTGACTGGTCATGTTGACCCGGTTGAGCAGGCCTAGCGTTCGACATGCAGGCAACGACCCTGCTTGTGAGCCAGGAGGACGTTATCATGTCAGCACGCCAGGGTGGAAGACGCAGAGCACGCGGCGGGGCAGCCAGGCCGGACCGGTCTTCGGGGCAACTGCCCAAACCGATGGGGGTGTTCCGCAATCCGCTGGCGCCGATAGAACTGATCGGTCAGGACGATCTCAACCGGCTGATTGATGCTTCGTTCCGGGTGTTGCAGGAATCGGGCCTGGAGTTCCTGTCCGCCAGGTGCCTGGACATCATGGACAAAAACGGCTGCAAGGTCGATCGCGATACCGGCGTGGTACGCATGGACCGCGCAACGGTGGAGCATTTCGTGGCGCTTGCGCCGGAAAGCTTCGACCTGCATGCGCGCAACCCGGAGCGCAACACCATCATTGGTGGCAACCATATCAATTTCAACACGGTGGGCTCACCGCCGAATATCAATGACATCGACAATGGCCGGCGTCCGGGCACCTACCAGGCGCTGGTTGACCTGGTGAAGCTGAACCATGCACTGGGTGTGTGCCACACCATGGGCGGTTCGATTGTCGAGCCGATGGACCTGCCGGTGCCGACCCGGCACCTGGACAATGCCTATGCCATTTTCAAATATACCGACCGGTCGGCGTTCGTGCGCACGGTATCGGAATTTCGTGCCCGCGATGCCATCGAGATGGTGGCGATTGCCCGTGGTGTCAGCCTCGACCAGCTCAGGACCGAGTGCTCGCTGCTGACATCGTTCAACGTCAACAGTCCGCGCCGGGTCGATGAGGAACTGCTCGAAGGCCTGTTGTGTTTCGGCGAATACGGTCAGGCGGTCGCGATAACGCCGTTTACGCTGGCCGGCGCCATGAGCCCGGTGACGGTGGCAGGTGCGCTGGTCCAGCAGACCGCAGAAGCGCTTGCCGTGATTGCGCTGTCACAGATGGCCAACCCCGGCGCGCCGGTGCTGTTCGGCGGGTTTACCTCCAATGTCGACATGAAGTCGGGCGCGCCGGCCTTCGGCACGCCAGAATATGTGCAGGCCGTGCTGATCGGCGGCCAGATCGCCCGCTATTTCAAACTGCCCTACCGGTCATCCAACGTGAACGCCTCCAACTGTGTCGATGCCCAGTCAACCTATGAGACCTCGATGTCGTTGTGGGCGGTGATCATGGGGCACGCCAATGTGGTGCATCACGGCCTGGGCTGGCTGGAAGGCGGCCTGTCGGCGTCGATGGAGAAATGCGTCATCGACGCTGAAATGATCCGCCAGTGGGTGGCGTCACTGGCGCCGCTCGATCTGAGCGATGACGCGCTGGGCGTCGAGGCCATCGCCGGGGTTGCGCCGGGCGGACATTTCTTCGGCGAACCGCACACCCTGGCGCGGTATGAAACGGCATTCTACCAGCCGATGGTGTCAGACTGGCGCAATTACGAAAACTGGCAGGAGGCCGGCGCCAAAACCGCAACCGAGCGGGCCAATGTCGTCTGGAAGCAGATGCTGGAGGCTTACGAGGAACCGCCCATGGACGAAGCGGTGGACGAGGCGCTGAAAGACTACATGACGCGCCGCAAGCATGAGCTGAAGGATGTCCAGCCTTAGGGGGCAGGAGCGGTTAAGTCGAAAAGTTGACACGGGCTGCTTCGAGCTCGTTTCAGGCCTCCGATATAGATTTCAGCCCTGGCGCTTCCGGCACTTAGCTGCCGTTCGCCTCCGGCGGCATGCCGCTGTGCGGCTTTACCAGACCGGCCGTTCGGACTTGCCGCAGCATTTTGGCAATTGGGAGCACCCGTTAATAGTTGCCTCAACAATCGGGAGTGCCAGAT
>JBDNEZ010000340.1:0-9830 GCA_041690095.1 Anderseniella sp. | reverse complement strand
TGTCGCGGCTCGGCATCGGCCGGCTCAGCACGTCTTCGGAAAAAAACAGGGCATTAGTCGATTGCGAAAAGTACACCGGCGCTCCAAAGGCACGTTCATGCTCATCACGATCACTCGGCCGGGGGTGTTCAAAGTGCACTTCGTCCGGCGTCCAGGCCTGGCCGCAAGCCTCGCGGAAAACATTCAGGAACATTCCAAGCGACAGTTCTGCGTCCTGCCGGCGATTGAAAATATCCGGTGCCTCTATCTGATACTCTATGCGGAACAATCCATTCGGATCCCGCCTGAATGCCATGCCGGACTGCTCCTGATGATATCCGAACAGTCCAACCATGGTTTCCAGCGCGCTGCCAAGCGTCGGGCATGACACCGTCGCATAGCCCCACAGACCCAGATCTCGGGGTTGAAACTGGTTACCAAACCAGAGGCCGAAATTGTCCATCTTGGTCAACCGCGACGCCTGTTCAAAAAGCTCGCAAAAGTCAGACAGTTTGAGCTTGAGCGTTACCGAACCGGCCATCTCCGGAGACAAGCCGGAATTACCGAAAATGCTGTCGACATCGCCGCCTGCCTGCTCGATGAAAGGCACAATCCCGGTTGCCGCCGCAGCAAGTATTGCCGGGTCGTTGGGCAGCGTCCCATCAACGGACGCTCCCGTGAAGGCAGAGCTCAAGTGCCGTGTCATGTCCGGCTCCTTTGTGCAAAACCGGCTTTCGAGAGCCGGTTCAATCGGTAATCTTGGCACGCTATTTGTAGATTTATCAACCCATCAGCCGCTTGAACGTCAGGCCACGACCAGTTCAGCCTGACTCTCCTCCAGTGCATCCAGCAACTCGCCTTCAGGTTTGGCGTCGCTGATCAGGGTGATCGAAGGGCTCCAGGGGCCATATACCGTCAGTGACGGCTGGTCGAATTTGCCGTGATCGGCCAGCACGAATGACTGTGATGATCTCCGCATCATCATGCCGTAGATCAGTCCCGGCCCCATAGCGGCATCATTGGGGCCCTCGACGGTCAGCCCGGAGGCGCCCAGAAACGCCTTGTTTGCACGAAACCGCTGCAACTGCTCCACGGTGTCTGCGCCGTGGATCAAGCCTTCCCGGCCATCATACTGGCCAGGCAGCATCAACACCTTGATCAATGATCCGGTGGCAAGCGCCACTGCAATGCTGAACGAATGGGTAATAACCGTCATCGGCATGTCGAGCGCCGCGATCCGGCGGGCAAAATGCAAGGTTGTGGCGCCGCCGCCGATCATCAGGATGTCGTTGGGCCTGACAAACTGCGCCGCTGCTGCAGCAATCCGCAGGCGCTCGGAGATCATCAGCGCTTCACGCTCGCTAAGACCGGGCTCATGCGTGACAGTGCGCATTGCACCGCCATAAGTCCGATTGACCAGACCGCGTTCATCTAGGTCAGACAGATCGCGCCGGATGGTTTCGGTGGAAACCCCCAATCGCTGCGCCAGCTCATTGACCCGCATCGCCGGGTAAAGCCGCAGGTCGGCGACAATCTGCTGTTGCCGCCCGCTTTTGCCGACTGGAGGTGAAGCCGTACCGTCCATGGTTCCCTCTTCGTGTTCAGACTCTCACATTTCTAGCGCAAGTCTGCCTGGGTTTCAACATCAATGACCGCTTTACAACATCTATAAGTTGGATTATGGTCATTACAGTTTGCAAGTCAGTCAAAGGTGTGACCATGTTCGACTACGGTCATTTCAAGTTCGAAGACAAGCAGGCCTTGCTCGACAAGGCCATTGAGTACTGGAATCCGGACAAGACGAGGTTCTGGCAGAACGTCGGCGTGGACCTGGTCATTGACCGCCGTGAAGGCTACTGCCTCTACGACATGTCAGGTCGGCGTCTGATTGATCTGCACCTCAATGGCGGCACCTACAATTTCGGTCACCGAAACCCCGAATTGGTCGAGACCCTCAAGGGCGCCCTGGATTATTTCGACATGGGCAACCACTGGTTCCCGTCCGTTGCCCGCGCCGCTTTGGCGGAAAAACTGGTCAAGACATGTCCGGGGATGCAATATGCCGTGTTCGGCGCAGGCGGTGCTGAAGCCGTGGAAATCGCCCTCAAGACAGCCCGCTACGCTACACAGCGCCGCAAGATCGTGTCGATCATCAAGGGTTATCACGGCCATTCCGGCCTGTCGGTAGCCACCGGCGATGACCGGTTCACCAAAATCTTTCTGTCAGACAGGCCGGATGAATTCATCCAGGTGCCTTTCAACGATGTTGATGCGCTGGAGCAAGCATTGAAATCAGGTGAAATTGCCGGTCTGATCATGGAAACAATCCCCGCAACCTACGGCTTTCCCATGCCGAACGAGGGCTATCTGCAAGCCTGCCGCGATCTTTGCACGCGCTACGGCACCGTCTACATCGCCGATGAAGTTCAGACCGGACTGATGCGATGCGGCGAGATGTGGGGCTTCCAGACCTACGGCATACAGCCTGACATTTTTGTGACGGCAAAAGGCCTTGGCGGCGGCATCTATCCGATTTCCGCAGCTGTCATGAATGAAAAGTGTGGCGGCTGGCTGAACGAAGACGGTGCAGCGCATATCTCGACATCCGGCGGCGCTGAACTTGGGTGCGTCGTCGCGCACAAGGTCATCGAGATGTTGCAGCGCCCCGAAGTGGTGTCCAACGTGCATTCGGTGACCAACTTCTTTGCCGACGGTATGACCGAAATGATGGCGCGCCACCCGGACATTTTCGTTGGCGTGCGCCAGCGCGGCGTTGTGCTTGGACTGGAATTTGATCATCCTGAAGGTGCGGTTGCAGTGTCCCGCGCGCTGTATGAACACGGCGTCTGGGCAATCTTCTCGTCTCTCGACAAACGCGTACTGCAGTTCAAGCCCGGCGTGCTGCTGTCAGCAGACATGTGCCAGGAAATTCTGGACCGGTTTGATGCCGCGATGCCACGCGCGCGACAACTGATCGAACAACTTCCAAAAGCCGCCTGAGTTCACTTCGGAAAAATTTGCACCATGTCAAACCCAACAAGCGAACCACTCCTCAAGGTCCCCGACACCGTGCTTGAAACGGCGCGCATGAAACTTGATACCGCACGCTGGGCTGCCACCAAACTGGCGCGGACCGATCGTGCAACCATCTCCAGAATAGTGAAGGCGGTTTCTGAGGCAGGCTTTGCCAAGGCACGGCATTTCGCCGAACTGGCAGTGAGCGAAACCGGCTACGGCGTTGTCGAGCACAAGGTGATCAAGAACGAAGCCTGCACCAGGGGCGTAGTAGAGCTTTATGGTGATGTGGACTTTGTTTCCCCACGCATCGATGCGGCGCGCAAAATGGTCGAGCTGCCGCGCCCCGCCGGCGTCGTTTACGCACTGATCCCGGTTACCAATCCGGTCGCAACTGTCTTCTTCAAGACATTGCTTGCCCTGATGACACGAAACGCAATCGTGCTGAGCCCTCACCCTGCAGCAAAGTCAGTGTGCACGCAGGCAGCGCATCTGCTGGCCGCAGCAGCCAGGGAAGCAGGCGCTCCTGATGGCGTCATCCAGGTGATCGAGGAACCTACAGTGCCTCTCATAGAAACCATGATGGCCGACGATCGTGTGGACCTCATCGTGGCAACAGGCGGACCGGCAATGGTCAAGGCTGCCTATCGCTCAGGCACACCGGCGCTGGGGGTCGGGCCGGGCAATGCTCCCGTGCTGGTTGACGACACTTGCGACCTCAAGCTGGCGGCCGGCAGAATTATCGCCTCCAAATCGTTCGACAATTCCATCCTGTGTACCAATGAATCAGCCGTTCTCGCTTTCAGCTCTATAGCCGACAGGTTGCTGCAGGAATTGAAACAGGCCGGCGGCCACATCTGCTCATCTGAAGAAGTCGCAAAACTGCGCAAGCTGCTGTTCAGCGGTGACCAGTTCAACATCGCAACTATTGGCAAGAGCGCTGAGTGGATCGCACGCGAAGCAGGCTTTTCAGCCAGGGGTGCCAAGGTGCTGTTGACACCGGTCTCACTGGTTCAGCCGGAAGAAAAGCTGGTTCGCGAAAAGCTCTGCCCGGTACTCGCATTTGCCCGCGTGGACGGCATTGACCAGGCGATTTCATCTGCCCGTTCCATGATGCGACGCTCCGGCAAGGGGCATACGGCGGGTATCCACTCGTCAAGTGAGGAACACATTCTCGCCTTCGCTTCCGCAGTGCCTGCCCTGCGTATCGCGGTCAACACCGGCTGCTCGCTGGGTGCGTCGGGTTTTGAGACCAACCTTGGACCCTCGATGACGATCGGGACCGGGTTTGTCGGTGGATCGTCCATTGGCGACAACCTGACCCCGGACCACTTCGTCCAGTTCGCCCGCATTGCCTACAACAAGCAGGCACAAGAAGTGTTCGGCAATTTTGAGGGTCTCGACCCGCTGGCGCTGCCGCGCACAAGAGCTGTCAGCGCGCAACCTGCCCTCACAACGGTTGCAGGCGGTGCCAACGCTGACGCCATGCGCAGGGAATTGCGCAAAATCATTCTTGAGGAGCTGAGTGCCGTTCTCGCGGCCTGAGATTTAACCCATGGCAACCTTGCGCTCGTTCATATTCATCGACCAGATGCAACCGCAGACCATGTGTTATCTCGGCACCTGGATACGCGGTTCCCTGCCCCGCACCGGGATGGCGGCCCAGATTATCGAGGTTGCCCCCGGCCTCGACATTGAACCGCTGACCAACACGGCCTTGAAAGAAGCTGACGTGAAGGGTGGTATTCTGGTGGTGGAACGCCAGTTTGGATACCTGGAATTTCACTCCCGCTCCACGTCGGCGGTCAAGGCAGCTGCAGATGCGGTGCTGCGGGATCTGGGGGTCGGCGCCGGTGAAGCGATGTCGCCGAAAATACTCGCTTCAAAAATCGTCACGCGCATTGATCCCATGCACGCATTCCTGATCAACCGCAATAAGCTGGGCTCCATGATACTGGGCGGCGAGACGCTGTTTGTGCTGGAAACCGAGCCTGCAGCCTATGCCATTCTGGCATGCAACGAGGCCGAGAAGTCGGCAAACATCAAGATCGTCGACTTCCGCATGATAGGTGCAACCGGCAGGCTCTATCTTGCCGGCACCGAGTCCGAAGTCCGCGCGGCTGCCAGCGCGGCATGTGAAGCACTGGAGCTGGTGGCATGAGCGAAGTCGAACTCAGAGCCATGGTGCGCGATGTGTTGCGCGATGTCCTTGCCAGTAGCAATCACGGCAAGGCCACTGCGCCCGCGGCACAGACCCGGCAGGTCGCCCTCGCGACCGACAAGGAGGTGGCAGATTTTGTCACCATGCTCATAGCAATGATCGATGATCCGGCAACCGGCAACGCGGTGCGAACCGGGCAGGTGAGGTTCACTGTCGATGGCAATACGTCGGCTGCGGCACGCTCAACCGGCCACACTGCACGGCCGATGATCGCTCCGGCATCCAGGTCAACTGAAGGCAATACCGGCGCACTTGACGGTATTGTCACCGAAGCCCGCATCAACAAGCTGGCGGGCCCCGGCACTATCCTGCTTTCTCCTGACGCCGTGATTACACCACTTGCCCGTGACCGGGCCCGTAGTCTCGGCCTTAAGCTCGAAAGGAAACGCTGATGTTGTGTGCAACTGTTGCAGGCCGCATCTGGTCAAGCAAACGGCTAGATGACGTTCCCAGCGGTACAATTCTAGAGGTCGTCGTGGACGGTTCCACGTCGCGCCTGCTTGTCTTCGACCCGCTTGGGTGCGGTGAAGGCGAACGAGTCATGGTTGCAACAGGCTCTGTTGCCGCCGCCTGGTTCCAGGGTAAGGCCCCGCCGATTGATGCACTGGTAATAGGCATCATCGACGAGACGTCATAACCCGCTGGAAAGTCTAAACAACTGATCTGTTAGGAGGATCACATGTCGAACAATGCTATCGGAATGATTGAAACCAAGGGCTTTGTTGCCGCACTGGCTGCCGCAGATGCCATGGTCAAGGCCGCCAACGTGACCATTATCGGTCGCGAAGAGGTCGGAGACGGGCTGGTTGCGGTTATCATCAATGGTGACGTGGGAGCTGTGAAAGCGGCTACCGAAGCAGGCTCTGAAGTGGCTGGCCAGGTCGGCCAATTGGTATCGGTGCATGTCATTCCGCGGCCACACACCGATGTGGCAAAGTACTTCACAACGCCATCAGGCAAATAATACCAAAGGAACTGACTATTGACTCATTTGATGGTGCCAAATCCGTTCACTCTGGCAGGCGCGGTGCGCAGCGCGATGCGGTGCATCGGGCAAGCGCCGCAACGCACCAGATGGACGGATTTGGCCCACCGAAGGCCGGTTTTTCGCGCCCGCTGGACTGCGTTATGCTCCCCTTGTGGTCAACCAGACCACGGCGCGACGCATGCCTTGCCAGCAAACGCGAAAAATCGGTCAAATGGGTCATTAGTCAGTTCCTTTGGTATAAGCTGTTCAGCAACGGAGGTCTGCCGTGACTGAGCAACCCAAGCCACCGGCTGCAAAGTCGGGCCGGGCAGCCGCGCGTGGCGAACTGCGAGTCTACCTGACGGTCCAGGACCTTCAGCCGCAGTTCGCTGCCTATATGGGAACACCGACCAGGGCGAGAGGGTATCCGCCGCTGGCCGGCCAGCATGCCTTGATCATGGAGGTCGCACCCGGCCTGATGATCGAGCGTGTCATTGATATCGCCCTGAAGGCGGACCCCGACCTGGAGCCGGGAATCCTGTTTGTTGAACGTCAGTTCGGCATTCTGGAATTGCATGGTGACGATGAAGCAGCACTGCTTGATGTCGGCAACATCATTCTTAAGGGCATAGGTCTTGCCGGGAGTGAACCATTGCGTCCGCGTATTCTGTACACCGATGTCATCGAGGATGTGTCTGACCAGCACGCAGTCATCATCAATCGCAACCGCCAGGCATCCATGATCACACCGGGAGAAACCTTGCTGATATGCGAGATGGTGCCGGCACTGTATGCTGCCATCGCTGCCAACGAGGCAGAACGGGTAGCCCCGGACCTGACCCTGGTGGATGTGCAGATGATCGGGGCTGCCGGGCGCATCTACCTCTCGGGTCGCACTCACGATGTCCTGTCGGCCCGAGACCGGATCGAGACCACGCTGAATTCGATTGGCGGCCGTGAAAGTTGAGCCGGCAGCCTTCACCCGGCCTGTCAATTTGCCGCCATCAGGTGTCAAGCCCGCACTATTGCCGACAGATAGCGTTGTCATGATATTCGCTGCCAGGGGTCAACATGACAACTCAACCGGAACATCAAACAGACTTCGCCGCACTTGCCCATGACGAGCAGCTCCGCCTGCTGGCAGAGTTGAGCCGTGCCGCAGTCAGGCAGTATGAGCTGCCGGCAGGCTGCGATGTTGAGCTGATAAATCTGTCAGAGAACGCCACCTACAAGGTTGAACACCGCGCCAGCGGCCAGCGCTGGGCCCTGCGTGTACACCGCGAAGGCTATCATTCTGACCTGGCAATAAGATCTGAACTGGCCTGGCAGCGTGACCTGCGTGAAAGGCAGGTCATCATAACGCCAGCCGCTCTGCCCGGCCTGGATGGTGATGTTTTGCAGAAAGTATCTCACCCGGCGTTTGCGCACGACCGGAATGTGGTGCTGTTTGAATGGGAAACAGGCTCCGAGCCTGGCGTCAACGAAGACCTGAGAGCCCCGTTTGAAGTGCTCGGCGAAGTAACCGCACGGATGCACCAGCATGTCAGGAGCTGGAACCGCCCGGGCTGGTTTGAACGCCTGACCTGGAATGTTGACACCAGCCTCGGCGAACAACCGCACTGGGGCCGCTGGCGCGACGGTATCGGCATGAATGGCGCCAAGCAGGACCTGTTTGGCGCCACCGTTTCCCTGATTGCAGACCGTCTGTCGGCGTTCGGCCAGGCCCCGGACCGGTTTGGACTGATTCACTGCGACCTGCGTCTGGCAAACCTGCTTGTCGATGGCGCTACAGTGAAAGTCATCGACTTCGACGACTGCGGCTTCTCATGGCTGATGTATGACGCCGCGACTCCGGTTTCGTTTTACGAACACCTGCCGGAAGTGCCGGACCTTATTCAGCACTGGCTTGCCGGGTACCGCCGCATCATTGACCTGCCGCAGGCCGACGAAGATGAAATCCCTACCTTTGTGATGCTGCGCCGGTTGCTGCTGGTTGCCTGGATTGGCAGCCATTCGGAAACCGACCTGGCCCAATCCATGGGTCGTGACTACACCAGCCAAACCGTTGATCTGTGCAGAACCTATCTGTCCAGGTTCGGCTGATACAACAGCCTGTTTCCGATTTCTCAGAGCCTGATCAGGCCCGCCAGTTGGACGGGTTTCTCCCAGCAGGGATGTGCAGCGGGAATATGTCGACACACGAGCGAACAGAATCTGTCCCGGAATTTTCAATGTGCACGTGACCTACACCGCTGATCGAAGTCGGCGATATGGGAGGACAAGAAGTACCAGGAGAGTAACAGCCGGAGTTACGTTATGTATTACTGCTTTTCAGGCAATCCGTCATGTGAGGTTGACGCCATTTCTTCCAGTTCGTCTTCGGTCATCGTGTCATACATTTCCAGTGAGGCACCTTGCAGATCCGAGCGCTTGGCTTCACCTCGTTTCGCGGCCAGTGCCGCGCCGGCAGCTTTTTGTTGCGCTTTGGAGGTAGCTTTCATGATGATCGTCTCCGCCACTTTGTCAGTATCATGGTTGCCTGGAATATCACTGTTGTGGATGTCAGGCAGCAGTTCCGTTACTGGTATCGTCCAGCCTGGCCAACGCTTTCTCAATTAACGGAAGATGGGGGCGTTCCCCGCCTGTCATTCCTTCGCCGGACGCACGCAACAGCTGGACCTCGTTATCACGCCAGGTCTCCAGAACTTTTATCTTTTCGTGCAGTGAAAACTGTTCATTCTCGACAACCTGATCGGGCGTTTCGAATGTGCGTTCGGGGGCAATCATGGCCTGTTCGAACTTTGATTTGGGTTCTGGCACTGGATTGATCTCCTTCATACAAGGGAAAATTTCGGCAGATGAGTCCGGGTCGACATGCTCTCTCATTTACACGGTTGAGCGCAGGGTGTGTGTTTCAACAAACCGCAACTCGGACAACCATCTCACTATCATGAAACGCAAAGGCACTGAATTTGGTTCCACCTGAACCAATGCTTCCATCATGTTTCACTCGAACTGCCGCAATCGGGATGAACAGCTTCTACCGCACCCGCAAGTTTCATCTTCAAAGCTGTGGTCGCATAGCGATTTTGCAGTGCACGCACATCAGCATCTGCAACAGATCAGCGTCCATGCCAGATTGTTTTCTCGAAACCTTCTACAGCCTTGATGGTTGGTACTGCATCACTGCCATGACGGCAGACGTTGACAAACAACAAACCGGAGGCTCTTCATGAAACGTATAATTTCCATTGCAGCTATCGCACTCTCAACCGTCATTTTCACATCGGCAGGCAATGCCGAAAGCATTGATCCGAACAACCCCAATGTGACCAACCCTCGGGTTGATGCAGATGGCGAGAGAGACATTCAAAGTCGCTTTGATGAATGCAAGCAGTTGCAGACGTCGATTCCGATGAACGCAACCGAAGAACAACTCGGTGCATTCGATACCCAGTGCGCAGACTTCGGCACGGCTACCGGTCAGTTGTCATTGCCGCAAAACGCAACCGAACAGCAGATCAAGCAATAACAGCAGAACAACCATCTGCCATCTGTGTGGCGGCGGCACCCTGTGCCGTCGCCAAATTCGTTTTCAGACAAGATTCTGCTGAGTTGAACCCGGGCTATCGATCTCTGCCGTGGCGG
>JBDNEZ010000339.1:0-5076 GCA_041690095.1 Anderseniella sp. | reverse complement strand
CTATGATGATGCCGGTGGCGGGATCGAACCCGCCCCAGAAACTCAAAGGTGCATCAAGCCACAAAACCGGGCCTTGTGCTGCGCCTTTATACAAGACCCTTGCCTGTAACTGAGCCATCAATCCAGCTCCCGCCACAGGTTTGCATCGCGCCATACATCGCCCTTCACGGCGGTTTCAGCGCACTCTTCCAGCGATCCGAAGCAGACCTCGACACCGAGCAGGCCGGGCGCATACCAGGCCCATTTGGCGGCGTTGGTCATGACGCGGCCCTTGCAGCCGCGTACGGCGGGCGAAAAATAGGTGCAGGTATCGACGATGATCTGCGCACCGGCGGTCTCAAGCATCTCGATCCAGCCGTTTTGCGCGGCCAGATCGCGGACGTGGCGGCTGGTGGAAATATACAGCTTTGTGCCCTTTTGCACCGTGCGGCCCTGCAGCATCGGCACAAGGCTGGCGAACTCGGTGAACGAAAAATGCGGAGTGCCGAGTGCTACCATCTCAACCGCACCATCGCTGGCACTGGTCAGGCTGCGCCGGGCGGCGGAGAGAGTGTCGAGTGTGACCGGGATGATTTGCGCAGGCTGCCGGCCGGCAAAGGCGGTGTCTCGATCCGGCGCTTCCGGGGTGCGCCCGATGCCGTGCCAGTGCTCGACACCGCCGGCGGCGGCAGCAGCGGCGGAAATGGCTTTCAGGGCATCTACGCCAACGTCAGGGGCGAGGGCGTCAATGGCCGGGATCTGGTTGCCCGCATGTTCGCCCATGGCGGTGCCCAGCAAATGGAAGTAGATGTCCTGCCGCTTGAGGCTGTCGGGAATTGCGGAGGTATCAAACAGCACCTGTGCGCGGCGTCCTGCATCGGTGTGCAGGCCGCACCTCGGGGCATAACCGGTCAGTCCGCAGGCAACGTCGAGATAGTCGCCATACTTGTTGGTGCGGGCGCCGACGACGGCATTGTAGTAACTGACCGCATTGCTTTCGCCGACCACGATGTGATCGCCCTGTCCGGGCCCGCCGGGAAGCTGGTAGGGCGCGCAGGTCCACACGGTGCGGCAGCCAAGCGCTGCGTAAAGCTGCATCAGCTCCTTTGCGCCGCGTGCCATCTCGGTTTTCGGGTCGCGGAGGTTGTCATCGGCCAGGCTGACGAGACCGTTGTTGGTCCATGCCGGGATCTGGAATTTTGCGCCTGCCTCAAGCATGAAGCGGGCAAAGTCGACATGCGCCCGGCCGGCATAGAAGCAGGCATCGATATGGGCGAAGGTGACCGGCACCAACTCGTGGGCGCCCATGACCATAGCGGCGCGTTCGACCAGTTGCATGGCAAATTGCAGCGCCGGGCCCTGCTCGCCCGAGAGCATTGCCTGGCAGTCCTGGTTCAGCCTCAGATCAGTGCTCATACAGTGAGTTTGAGCATCCTGTTGATCAGTGCAAGGGTTTCGTCATGATCGCCGGTGACAAATTCAGCACCATTGTCAATCAGCCGTTGCCGGCGATCAGGGCGCACATGAAAGCCGATGAAATGTGTGCGGTTCTTGCGGCCCGCTTCGAGATCATTGAGATTGTCGCCGATATAGACCACGCGATCGGCTGGCAGCGCCATATCCGAAATCACCCGCGACAGCACTTCATGCTTGTGACCGCTTTTGTCGGCGGTGCCGGGGTAGGCGCTCAAATGATCCCACAGCCCGGCCTCGCGCAACCGGATTTCGGCTGCACATTTCAGATTTGCGGTTGCAATGCCAAGCGCCATGCCGGGCATGGATGCAAGTGCTGCAACAATCTCGGCGGCCTTGGGCACAATCGAGACTGCAAGCCTGCCGGCGCGAAAGCCGTCCTTCAGTTCGGCATCATAGGCGTCGACAAAAGCCGCGTAGTGCGAGGCATCAAAACTATCGCCCATGTGGTCGCGCAGCACCTGGTGAATGATGTCGTGATCATTGCGGACCTGGTAACTGTCCCAGTCGCGCGACAGGCCGGTAATGCCGAACAACCGCTCCAGCGGCGTAAAGAACGCGTCTTCTTCCGGTTTTCGCAACCGCAAAAGCGGGCCGTCGACATCAAAAATGACCGCGCACTCGTGGGGTATCGTCACTTCCGCCGGGCTTTCACGATTGCCGGGCGGACTTCGATCACCACCGGTGCTTCGGCAGCCAGGCCGGTCTGGATGGCGGTCGATAATTCATCCAGTGTCTGCGGTCTGATCGCGGTGCACTTGTAGGCCTTGGCCAGTGCGGCGAAGTCCGGATTGATCAGGGTGACGGCGTTCGGCTGAATACCCTTGTCGACCATGTCATCGCGGATCTGGCCGAGCGCATCGTTGTTCCACAACAGGATGATCAGCGGTTTTGCCAGTTCTGCGGCGGTGCCCAGTTCATTGATGGTGTATTGCAGGCCGTAATCACCGGCCATGGCGACCACCGGCCGGTCGGGACACGCGACACGCGCGCCGATGGCCGCCGGCAGCGCATAGCCCAGAGTGCCGAATCCGGCTGGATGCAGGTAACAGTCCGGCTGCGTGAAGCGGAGCACTTCATTGGCGGCATAGGCGATTTGCGTCATGTCCGACGCAATGATGGTATCTGCGGGAAGCGCAGCGCGAACCGTGTCGAGCACCGTGGTTATGGTCTGGCGCAGATCGTCGTGGCTGCCGGCACATGCGCCGCGCAGCGTCTTGACCTCACCGGCGCGTGTTGCGGTTTTATTGCCGTCCGGCAGGCCGGCGGCAATGGCAGACAGCGTGGCTCCGGCATCGCCGGTGATCGGCAGGTCGGCAGGGTAGGGCCGAGCCAGCGAGGCCGGATCAATGTCGACACGAATGAGGCCTTCAGCGATATCGAAGGTCTGGTACCAGAGGTCTGTTTCAGACAGTTCCGTGCCGGCAGCCAGAACGGTATCTGCGTTCATGATGATTTTCGTGGCCAGCGGATTCGGCAACAGGGCACCTGCGAGCAGCGGATGGTCGTCCGGCACAGCGCCTTTTGCGGCAATGGTGGTGAAGATGACGGCACCGGTTTTTTCGGCAATTTCAATGGCGGCTGCGCCTGCATGGCGCGCTCCGCCACCCAGTATGATCACCGGGCTGGTTGCGGCTGACAGCCGGGCCACAGCATCTGCGATCTGGCCGGGCGCGGCATGCGGTTTCGAGGCCGGCTTGCGCGGCTGCCAGCCATCACCTGCGGGCTGCTTGAGCACGTCGAGCGGGATTTCGAGATACACCGGCCGCGGCCTGGCGGATGCAAACAGCGAAAAAGCTTCGGCAATCCGGTCCTGAACATCTCTGGCGGTGTAACAGGTGGCGGCAAGTTGTGACACGGTGGCGGCCGCGTTGCGCTGCGAGCGCATCTCATGCAGCCTGCCACGGCCCTGGCCCCAGTCCTTCACGTCCAGGGTTGATGAAATCACCAGCATCGGCACCGAGTCCGAATAGGCCTGGCCCATCGGGGTCATGATGTTGGTCAGGCCGGGACCGGTTATGGTGAAGCACACGCCGGGCTTGCCGGAGGCGCGCGCATAGCCATCGGCCATGAAACCGGCGCCCTGTTCATGCCGGGTCAGGACGTGGGTAATGCCGGAACGCGGCAGTGCCCGGTACATTTCGACATTGTGCACGCCGGGAATGCCGAACACGTCGGTCACACCATAGGCTTCCAGCAGTCCGACCAGCGCTTCTCCGACGCTAACACCACCATCATTCATGCGCGTTTTTCCTTTTGTTCAATGGGCGAACCTTGCAGGTGAAATGCTCAGCTGTTCAAGTCCGTGAGCGGCAATATCATCGGGAATTTGTCTCCCATTGATCAGTGCGGCAGACAGCCGCGACAAAGCCGGTGCAGTCTGGATGCCATAGCCGCCCTGGCCGGCCAGCCAGAAGAAGTTGTCAATCTGTTCATCAAAGCCTGCAACCGGATTGCCGTCGTCGGCAAAACTGCGCAGCCCGCCCCAGGTGTGGCCGATATGGGTGACTTCGAAGTCGATGACGTGCTGGAATTTTTCAACCGCTTCGGCAAGTGCCATGTCATCGGCCCAGGCATCATGCGGTTCAACCGGGGTTGCATCGGCCGGCGACAGCATCAGCTTGCCGCCCATGGGCTTGAAATAGAAGGTTTCACCGGCACCAAAGCACAATGGCCACTGATCGATGCTGGCGCTTTGCGGCAGGTCAAGTAAAACCGCTGACCGGCGTTTGGGCGTGATCTCGATGGACTGCGCCCCGGCCAGCCTGGCGACCGGCGTCGCCCACGCGCCGGCGGCGTTGACAACCGTGGCGCAGCTCAGGTCGCCGTCGGATGTCTGCACCTGCCAGGCACCATAGTGCCGGGTAAAGCCGGTAACCTCCGTTTTGGTCAAGACGGTGCCACCTCGCGTTCTGAACAGTTTGACATAGCCCTGCAGCAGCAAGTCCACATCCAGATCGCGCGCCTGATCGTCTGACAGGGCGGCGACGAGCGCCTCGGTTTTCAGCAACGGCACCTTGCGTTTGAGTTCTTCCAGCGGCATCCGGCGCAGGCCCAGCGCTTCGCCCTGTGCGATCTGGGCTTCGTCTGCGGGTCCGATCAACATCACTTCGCCACGCGGTGACAGCAGCGGCGCAGGTGCAAACTCGTTGGGGGCAGATTCGAAGAACGCCTCGCTTGCCCCGGCCAGCGCCTGAATGGCCGGCGGGCCATAGCTCGGCACAAAGGTTGCCGCCGACCTGCCGGTTGAATGATAGCCTGGTTGCGGCTCGCGTTCGACCACGCACACCTTGTGGATTTCTGCCAGTTCGGCGGCAACCGAAAACCCGGCCATGCCGCCGCCCACCACCACGATGTCAAAAATCCTGCTCATAATATCAACTACATTGCGTTTGGATCAATTCTCACGTCATTCTTGGCTGAGTATTCAATCGCCGTCGAGGGGCTATCAGGATGGGTGACGCTGTATTGCATTTTTCACATGACGAGTATCAGGCGCGAATTGCCAGGGCGCGGGCGGAAATGGGCCGCCGCGGGCTGGACCTGATCATCGTGTCGGACCCGTCAAACATGGGCTGGCTGACCGGGTATGACGGCTGGTCGTTCTATGTGCACCAGGCGGTG
>JBDNEZ010000338.1:0-2993 GCA_041690095.1 Anderseniella sp. | reverse complement strand
ACATGGCGCAGATTGATGCGCTGTTCACGCGCCTTGGCCACCAGTGCATAGGCGCGCGCCGGCACCCGCACCGTGATGGTGTCGAAGAAGGCATCCGTGGTGACTTCATAACCCCATGTCTTCAGCGCGTGCGCGGTGATCTCCGCAAACCGGTGGGCGCGCGCCGCCATTTTGGTGATGCCGCCCGGGCCCTGGTAGACCGCGAACATGCCGGCGATGACCGCGAGCAGGACCTGTGCCGTGCAGATGTTGCTGTTGGCCTTTTCACGGCGGAAGTGCTGCTCGCGGGTTTGCAGGGCCATGCGCAGGGCAGGGCGGCCTTCGGCGTCGATGGAAACACCGATAACCCGGCCCGGAATGGCCCGCTTGAACTCGTCGCGGGTTGCGAAAAACGCCGCATGCGGCCCGCCATAACCCATCGGCACGCCAAAGCGTTGTGCAGACCCCAGCGCAATGTCTGCACCCAATTCACCGGGCGGGGTCAGCATGGCAAGCGCCAGCAGGTCGGTTGCCATGATGGATAGCGCCCCTTCCGCCTTGAGGTTTTTAATCTGGTCGCGGAAATCGCGCACCTGACCGCTGGAACCGGGATAGGACAACAGCGCGGCAAACACCTTGCCGGCATCCAGGTCGGTTGCCGGATCACCCAGCACCAGTTCAAACCCGAATCCGCGCGCCCGGGTTTCCAGCACGGCGACGGTTTGCGGGTGGGTATCGTGATCGACAAAGAACACGTTGCGGCCGGTTTTCGATACCCGACGCGCCATGGCCATGGCTTCTGCTGCTGCGGTGCCTTCATCGAGCAGCGATGCGCTGGCCAGTTCCAGCCCGGTCAGGTCGCAGACCATCTGCTGGAAATTGAGCAGGGCTTCAAGCCTGCCCTGGCTGACTTCCGCCTGGTATGGCGTGTAGGCAGTGTACCAGCCGGGGTTTTCCAGGATGTTGCGCAGGATGACCTTGGGCGTCACGCAGCCATAATAGCCCATGCCGATCATCGACGTGAACACCTGGTTGCGGCCAGCTACTTTCCGCAGATCCGACAGCGCATTGCGTTCCGACAGCGGCACCGGCAGATCCAGCGCCCGGTCCGAACGGATGGACTTGGGAACCACTTTGTCCACCAGGTCGTCCAGGCTGGACGCGCCGACAGCCTTCAGCATGTCGGTCAGTTCATGTTCTTGCGGACCAATGTGACGGGGAATGAAATTTGCGCCAGCCTGCAGGTCGGTCAATCGGGTGCGTGTTTCAGCCATGATGGAGAGATTCCGTTATGTGGATACTTGATAGGAAAAACAATGCAAAGAGCGGGCCTGGAGGTCCAGACGCCGCCGGTAACCCGGGCGCTAGCCCTGTTCTGCAACAAACGCCTTGTAGGCGGCCTCATCCATCAGGCCGTCCAGTTCAGACGGGGCTGACAGCTTGAGTTTCAGGAACCAGCCTTCGCCTTCGGGTGCTTCATTGACCTTGCCCGGTTCGCCCTCGAGCACTGAATTGATTTCGACAACCTCGCCTGACAGCGGTGCATAGACCTCGCTGGCGGCCTTGACGCTTTCCACCACAGCCGCCTCATCGCCCGGTGCAACCGTCTTGCCGATGGCCGGCAGTTCCACGAACACCAGATCGCCAAGCTGTTCTGCAGCGTGCTGGGTGATGCCGATGGTGGCGATGTCGCCGTCAACGCTGATCCACTCATGTTCCTTTGAATATTTCACAGTGCTCATCGCGAATTCCTCCAGTTTCAGGTTTATCTATCGTTTGAATGATTTGGCCACGAACGGCAGCTTGACGACCTGCGCGGGCATTGCCTTGCCGCGCACCAGCAGTTCAAGCGCCTGACCGGGTTTGGCGAGGTCGGGTGGCACGAAGCCCAGCGCAACAGGACCCTGGGCCGAGGGCCCGAACCCGCCCGATGTGATCACACCGACTTCGCTGCCGTCAGCCATGATAACGGTGCCGTCACGTGCAGGCGCGCGGCCTTCCGGCTTGATGCCGGCAATCCTGCGCGCTGCGCCATTGGCGATTTCGCGCTGGATGCGCGCAGCACCGGGAAATCCTCCCGTCTCGCGGCGATGCTTTGCGATGGACCACAAAAGGCCCGCTTCAACCGGCGATACAGTCTCGTCAAGCTCATGACCGTAAAGTGACAAGCCGGCCTCCAGACGCAGTGAATCGCGTGCTCCAAGTCCGATCGGCAATACATCCGGATGGGCCAGCAACGCCCGCCACAGGGCTTGCGCGGCATCATTGTGCACGGTGATTTCATAGCCGTCCTCGCCGGTATAGCCGGACCGGGTCACATAAATCGCAGCGCCGTCAAACTCGAACGGCGCACCCTGCATGAACTGCAGCGCTGCGACGCCTGGAACAATTGTCTCCAGTGCGGCTTCAGCCCGCGGTCCCTGCAATGCCAGCAGTGCCCATTGCGGCAGTTCCTCAACTGTAACAGTGTCCGGCAGGCGTGACTTGAGATGCGCAAAGTCAATCGCCTTGCGTGAGGCATTGACCACCAGATACAGGCGGCCTTGTGTGTCGGGCAGGGCGGAGCGCGCCACCATCAGATCATCGATGATGCCGCCGTCGTCGTTGAGCAACTGGGTGTAGCGCTGCTGGCCCTGCTCCAGTGACACGATATCGGCAGGCACCAGCGTCTCCAGCGCTCTTGCCGTGATTTCGTGGTCAGGACCTTTCAGCCAGGCCTGGCCCATGTGCGAGACATCAAACAATCCGGCCTTGTCACGGGTGTGGGTGTGCTCGGCAAGAATGCCGGAAGGGTACTGGACCGGCATCAGGTAGCCGGCAAACGGCACCATGCGGGCACCCAGCGCTTCATGTTCCGGTGTCAGCGGTGTGGTTTGCAGATTTTCCGGCGTATCACTCTCGGACAATTTTCGTCTCCCGGTTCTTTCAAAAGGTTGGCTCGCGCACAACGACCATCAAGGCCGCTCACACAAGGTCCCCTCTGTCCATTACCTGAGAGATTTCACTGATCCTGT
>JBDNEZ010000337.1:0-6334 GCA_041690095.1 Anderseniella sp. | reverse complement strand
CAAGGCCGACCGTACGTGCCCCGGCGTGTTCGAGGGCCGCTGTCCAGATTGCCAAACCATGGCCCCTGGCGCGAAATGCGAGCCGGCACAGATAGAGACCCAGAAACGCAAACTCCGCCGAATGGTTTACCACCGAGATTGCCGCAACCGGCAGTCCGTTCATCCGGCGCAAAAAGAAACCGGCGGGATCAGCAGCATGAAACGCCGCGCCATCGCCTAGCCCGGGATTCCAGCCTTCTTCTTCAGCCCACACCATTACGTCGGCCAGGGTGTAGGGATCCATTATCTCTATCGTGGAAGTCATAAGTCATCCTTGGGTCTGTGTTTGAGGCAGGCGGGCAGGCGGGAACTCTCCGAAGCGCTTTGGCTCACTATCTTATTGCGATGGTAAGGTAATTTCGATTGCTACGGTGGGTAAACCGTTATCGGCATGATGGTCTGTGTTTCTCATACCTTAAAATCCGATGCTGGGGTCTGGCGCAACGAGTAGCAGCGTTGGTTGTGAGAACTGCGACCCCCTGAAACTTCCTGGTCGATTGATCCGTTACTCTCTGAAATTAACATCACATGGCCTCGTTCGGTTGCATTCTGCAGCTGTTGCAATAGCAAAAGACAAGGCCTGGATATAACTCGGAGAAGCACCTCATGTTGAAACCATCTGTATCAATTGCGCCTTTTGAAGCACGGCGCACAAATGACAAGCCCGCCAAAAGTATCGAGCGTGAGGTGCAGGCGAACGCGCCCCTGCAGCGTGTTTGCGAAGCAGGCGGCAATGCGAACGCTGTTGGCATAACCAAACGCAATATGCTGGTTTGCGGGACCGCGTCTGTCCTTGCCAGCATGAGCGCAGGGTTGTTGTTTTCGACCCGGACTGCTTATGGCCAGTCGTCATTTGAGATCAGCAAGTCCGACGCCGAATGGCGCCAATTGTTAACCGATACCGAATTTGAGGTGCTGCGAAATGAAGCCACGGAGAAGCCGTATTCCAGCCCGCTCAACGACGAAAAGCGCGCCGGCACCTACAATTGTGCAGGATGTCAGTTGCCTGTCTATTCATCCGAGACCAAATATGACAGTGGCACAGGCTGGCCGAGTTTCTATACATCCCTGCCAAAAGCAATCGGCACCAAGCAGGATAACACATGGTTTGTCACCCGCATTGAAGTCCATTGCCGCCGCTGCGGCGGGCATCTGGGTCATATATTTGATGACGGACCACAACCCACCGGCTTGAGGCACTGCCTGAACGGCGTTGCACTTGAATTCGCCGTTGCCTGATGGTTTGCAATCCGCGCAATGAAGGCGGGATTGCAAGCTTACGGTTGACATCAAGCTGGACCGGCTGCAAAGACGCTATTGACATCAACTTTCTTCAGAAGCTGTTCAAGAAATTGTCCGATGCAAATCATATAGAGCACCTGCTGGGCAAGGTTGCATTGCGTGATAGGGCTGCGTTTGAAGAACTGTATTCTCTGACCAGTTCGAAACTGTTCGGCATTTCACTTCGTCTGCTCAGGGACAGGACAGAGGCGGAAGACGCCCTGCAGGAGGTTTTTGTCAAAATCTGGCATCGTGCCGGATCATTCAGTCAACGGGGTTTGAGTCCGATTTCATGGCTTGTGGCGATTGCCCGCAACCATGCGATTGATATCTTGCGGGCGAAAAAGCCGCAAACCGTTGAGTTGGACAAAAGCCATGATGTGGCGGCGAGCGACATGTCGCCGGAACAGGCAGCGGTTCTGGCTGGAGAAGGCCGCCGGATTGACATTTGTATGGGGGAGCTGGAGTCGCAACATGCCCAGGCGGTGCGCAAGGCCTATGTGGAAGGCTATTCTTACGATGAACTGGCGCGGGAACTGGACGCGCCGCTCAATACTGTACGAACATGGTTGAGGCGCAGCCTCATCAAACTCAGGGAATGTCTTGAACGATGACGTCCGGGACCGAAAGCACAGAAGAGCATGACGAGCGCGCGCTTGCCGCTGAGTATGTCCTCGGTGTGCTGACGCAGGGAGAGCGGGAGCAGGTGAAAAGCCGGATTGATCGCGATGAAGCATTCCGGCGGCTGGTGGATGATTGGGAGGCTAAACTATCGCCGCTTGCGGCGGAGGTGGCACCGGTTCGTCCGCCCGTCAATGTCTGGAACAGCATCGAGAGTACGCTTTTTGACGGTCCCGCTGTTCACACGGCGACATCCGGCTGGTGGTCATCGCTGGCTGTGTGGCGAGGCCTGGCATTTGCTGCAGTTTTGTTGACAGTTGCATCAGGTGCCTATCAATTCTTGGCTATCGACGGGTCTCGGCAGGTGCCAAAGCTGACGGCAACCCTGCAGTCCGAGCAGACGCCGGACAAGTTTGTTGCCGCTTTTGATCAAGGTGCCGATGAGTTGGTGCTGACAGCGCTGAATCAGGTTCAGGATGCCGACCGCGACTATGAGCTGTGGTTGATTGAGGGCAGTGCGGCGCCGATATCACTTGGTGTCGTGCCAGGCGGCCGGTCTGTAAGGGTCAACGTGCCAGAGCACCTGCGTGCAAAGCTGGCCGCAGGAAACCTGTTGGCCGTGAGCCTGGAGCCGTCGGGGGGGTCAACTACGGGGGCGCCGACCGGACCGGTGGTCGCAGCCGGCAAAATTGGTATTTTGTAGAGAAGCAGTATTTTCTGAAACTTTTCTGAAACAGGCTCCGTTGCTTCTTCTGTGTTCACAAAGAGACACAAGATCCAAAGGAGCCCCCAATATGAAATCTCACCTCAAGACGACTATCCTGACAAGCATTGCAGGCGGCATGATTGCAGTCAGCATGGTTGCAGCATCCGCTATCGCAACAGCAGCCAACCCGATGGTTGGCGGTGCGGCAATGTATGCCGACAAGAACATTGTGGAAAATGCGGTCAACTCAAAAGACCATACTACGCTGGTGGCTGCCGTGAAAGCTGCCGGCCTGGTCGAGACGCTGTCCGGCAAGGGTCCGTTTACTGTGTTTGCACCAACCAATGAGGCTTTCGATGCATTGCCTGCAGGCACGGTTGAAACGCTTCTGAAACCCGAAAACAAGGACCAGCTGACCAAGATACTGACCTGCCATGTTGTGGCCGCTGACGCCATGTCGGATGCGATCATGAAAATGGTTGCAGATGACGGTGGTGCTCACCCGGTGAAAACCGTTGGAGGTTGTGTATTCACGGCCAAGACTCAGGATGGCAAGATCATGATCACTGATGAAAACGGCGGTACGGCAACCGTAACGATTGCGGATGTTGAGCAGTCCAACGGCGTCATTCACGTCATTGACAAGGTGCTGCTGCCGAAATCATAGCCTGCGACGACAATAACGGAGAGTGTCTGTTCATGTTCGTGTGATGGACACTCTCCATTCAAAATCTGATACAACAAGCCATGGAGCCAACGGCGCCAGTTGCGAGGTTGACAGGACCATCGATCGGGGCGCCCAGGACCCTTGCAAACATAATGGCCATTGCCGGATGCCGGCACCTGCCTGAAGCAGGCTAATACCAGATCTCAGTAACAGCGACCCATTTCACCGGAGCGATTTTTTCCGCCGGCAAGGCGCGTGTCGCGCCGTGGTACATGTACCACAAGCGGCGCGCAACGCAGGTGGCGGGAAAAAGCGCCCGGCCGTTCGGGTGGGTCATAGCGGTCCATCGGGTGCGTTGCATTGCTTGCCCGAGTGAACCGCTATGATCCCATGAAATGGGTCGCTGTTACTGAGATCTGGCATAAGCGGATATAAGCGTTGGACGCCGCGCCTGCCGCGTCGTAGGAGTGGGGATCAGTCACCGATTGTTGTCCGCCAACCCGTTCCAGCGAATATCAGATTGCATATGGCCGATAGTTCAAAGAAGCGCTTCACTGCCGAGACCCACCGCGCAGCGACACTGGACGAGACGCTGGCCAGGATTGAACCGCAGCTGTCATCGATCGGGATTTCCCGGGTTGCCAATGTCACCGGGCTGGATCGTATCGGTATTCCCGTGGTGATGGTTGTCAGGCCCAACTCACGCTCGGTCGTCGTGTCACAGGGAAAAGGCTTGTCCCTGCAGGCAGCCAGGGTGTCCGGGCTGATGGAGTCGATTGAAACCTGGCATGCCGAACGGCCTGCGCTGCCGTTGAGATATGAAACTCATTCAGACATCTTGCGCGAGGCCGCGACGGTGAATGTGGCAGCATTGCCGGAAACCTCGCTTGGCTCTTTCAACCCTGATCGAAAATCGTTGTGGATCGAGGCGCACGACCTGCTTCAGGATGGGCCGGCCTGGCTGCCATATGAACTGGTGCACTCCGACTATACGCATCCGGTGACGCCCCAGTATGGCTGTTTTGCCTGCAGCACCAATGGCCTGGCCTCCGGCAACCACCTGCTGGAAGCCAGTTGCCATGCAATTTGCGAAGTCATTGAACGCGACGCCATCAGCCTCTGGCATCACCTGCCTGCCGAAGTGCGGCAGACCACCCGCATCGCGCCTGAAACCATTGCAGACGCCGGGTGCCAGGACGCCATGACGCGCATCACGGATGCCGGTTTCGAGCTTGCAGTGTGGGAAACCACGACAGATGTCGGGGTTGCCTCGTTCCGGTGCATCATTGTCGATGGCAGCGAGCGGGATGGACATATCGGTATTGGTGACGGCTGTCATGTTGACCCTGCCATCGCCGTGCTGCGATCGCTGACCGAAGCGGTGCAAACCCGCATGACCTATATTTCAGGCGCGAGGGATGACATGGCGCCGGATGAATTTACAGCGCAGGCTATCGGTCACAAGACCAGGTTTGCGCGCGACCTGATACGCGAAGGCCCGCCGCGGCGAAATTTCGAGGCAGCGCCCGGTTTTGTCTCGGATGACTTTGCCGATGATCAGAACTGGCTACTGGGCCGGCTTGAACGGGTGGGTTGCCCGCAGGTGTTGCGTGTCGATCTGAGCCGGCCGGAAATAGGTCTTGCCGTTGTGCGGATTGTTATTCCCGGCCTCGAGGCACCGCACGACGATTACGGCTACGTGCCGGGCCCAAGGGCGCGCCGGGCCATGGGGCAGGCATCATGAAGCCGATCATCTTTACAGGTCCAACCCTGAGCATTGCCGAAGTGACCGGCGTTATCGAGGCCGAGTGCCGCGCCCCGGTCGCGCAGGGAGATGTCTACCGCGCTGCACTGGATGGTGCCGGGATGATCGGCATCATTGACGGCTATTTTGATGGTGTTCCGTCCGTCTGGCACAAGGAAATCCAGTGGGTGATGGGCCAGGGCATTCAGGTGTTCGGCAGTGCCAGCATGGGCGCGCTTCGCGCGGCTGAACTGTGTGACTTCGGCATGCAGGGCGTGGGACGGATTTTTGAAGATTATCGCAGCGGCCGCCTGGAAGATGATGACGAAGTAGCTATTATCCACGCGCCTGCCGAGATGGGATTCAAGGCACTCAGTGTTCCCATGGTGTCGGTGCGCGCGACGCTGGACAGCGCTGTTGTTGCCGGCGTTCTGCCGCAAGCCATTGCAGACGACATCTGCACACACGCCAAGGCGCTGCATTATGCCGACCGGGAGTGGGGCCGGATTCTTCAACATGCGTCCACTACATCGACTGTCGCGTCGGAGCTGAAGCGTTTCGAGGCCTGGCTGGCTGACAATTTTGTTGATGCCAAACGCGATGATGCGCTGGCGATGCTGGCAACCATGAAGCAGGCAGGCGTTGCAGACACGCCACAATCTGTGCCGGCAACAGGCTTTGAATGGACCGACGTGTGGAACGATCTCGTGCAGAGGGAAGGCGCGGGTGAACCGGGTGAGCATGGCAGGGGTGTGCTGGACGAGTTGCGCCTGTCCGGTTCGCAGTTTGGAGATTTCCGGAACCGCGCCGCGACCCGGCATTTCGCCATTGCCCAGGCCCGCCGGCAGGGCATGACGGCGGATCAGCCGGTGCTGCGTGATGAAATGGATATTCATCGCCGCAAGTATGGGCTGTTGCGCCGAAAACAGCTCATCGAATGGCTCAGTGAAAACGATCTGGACGAAGCAGCGTATGAACAGTTTCTGCGAGAGGGCTGGATGGCCAGGACCGCGATTGAGATGTCCGCACAGCAGCTTGACGGCCATATCCTGGCCGAGCTCAAGTCTGCGGACGGATATCTGGCGCTGAAACAGCGCGCGATTGCAAAACGCCAGGTGTTGTCCGGCAGCATACGGGCCGCAGATAATCCGGCAGGTGACGGCGTCAGTGATCTGCAATTGCTGGACTGGTATTTCGAGCAGCGCCTCGACCAGCCAGTGCCAGCTGATATTGATGAGTATGCGCGATCCATCGGTCTGGCGTCGCGCACCGAGTT
>JBDNEZ010000336.1:0-9992 GCA_041690095.1 Anderseniella sp. | reverse complement strand
TAAGCGCCACGGGCACGATAATGATCGGCACCATGACCAGCAGACACCAGGAGATGACCTGCCAACCGCCCAGCCGTCTGGTCAGGTCTCCTGATATGGCGTATCCGACAGCCGCTGCAATGATGGAACCCAGCAACCACAGGTCGGCGCCATAAAACTCGCTGCCACCGGCATTCAGCACGGCAAATGCCACGACCGCGACGGAACCGGCAACTGCCCATGCCCAGAATTTTACAGACGGGGTTTCACCTGCAAACACGATGGCTGCGGCCGCTGTCGCCAATGGCAGGATCCCCAGCACCACGCCGCCGTGACTGGCCGGTGCAGATTGCATGGCGATAGCGGAAAACAACGGAAAACCGATAACGATGCCGAAACCGGCCAATAATAATTTCATCAGGTCGCGACGGACCGGGCGGGGCGAACGCGTCAAACTCAACATGATACCAGCGATCACGGCAGCAACGATGGCCCGTCCCAGACCCACAAAAACCGGGGGCAATTCAGCCACGGCAATGCGGGTGAACGGCAGGGTCATGCCGAAAATCAAGACACCGGCAAATGCCAGCAAATAGCCCCTGGTGGTGTGCGACATGAAATCTTTGTAATTGATGTGGGAAACAGGTGCGCAACCTAGTGCTCATCGGGTAGTCTGACAAGCAATGACGATATGGACGAGAATCACTGAGATACTTCAGGCGGTGGGGGACAGTGTCGGCGAGGCATTGTCGCGCATCGTCGGCGCGCCGCGTGAAAAACGCGATCCGCAGAAGTCGGTGGCGTTCACCATCGGAGTAATTGCGCTGTCCGCCAAGATGGCCAAGGCAGACGGGCTGGTGAGTGCATCGGAGATTGCGGCATTCCGCGAAATATTCGTGATCCACCCGGAAGAAACCGAAAACGTTGCGCGCGTGTTCAATCTTGCCAAGCAGGAAGTGACCGGCTTTGACAATTATGCCCGCAAGATCGGTAAATTGTTCAGGGATCAGAAAGATGTGCTGGAAGACCTTGTGGACGGCCTGTTTCACATTGCGCGTGCTGACGGAGATGTGGGTGAGGACGAACTGATCTTTCTGGAAGAGGTATCCCGGATATTCGGGCTCGAAGACCGCTTCGGGTGCATCCGGTCGCGGAACCTGCGGGGAACTGATGGTGATCCCTACAGCATCCTTGGCATCGACTGCACGGTGAGTGATGGCGACCTCAAGGCCCATTACCGAAAACTGGTCAAGGAAAATCACCCAGACCGCCACATCGCAGCCGGCATGCCGGCCGAAGCCGTTGCCATCGCCACCAGCAGGCTTGCCCGCATTATCGAAGCCTGGGGGCAGGTCGAACGTGAGCGCGGTATATGAGTGTCACCGGTCTGCCGCATAAAGCTGTTCCGGCGATCAATTTCAGCGACCGTGTGGGCGTGGCCGGGCCGGACATTTTACTGATGCATTATACCGGTGTGCCAACGCCGGAGTTGGCAATTGACATCCTCACCAGTGGTAAGCGCGAAGTGTCATGTCATTACCTGGTGCACCAGGATGGCCGCATCGTGCACATGGTCGATGAAGCCAAGCGCGCATGGCATGCCGGCAAGGCGTCGTGGGAAGGGGGCGGCGATATCAATTCCCGCTCGATCGGCATCGAGATCTGCAATCCCGGGCATGGCGAACATTATCACGACTTTCCCGACGACCAGATAGATGCCGTGATTGCCCTGTCAAAGGACATAATTTCCCGCCACTCCATTCAGCCGCGCCATGTTCTGGCCCATTCCGATGTGGCGCCGGGGCGAAAAATTGATCCGGGAGAGAAATTCCCGTGGGCGCATTTGGCCCGTCACGGCATCGGGCTGTGGGTGAAACCTGCTGCAATTGCTGATGGAGAGGTGCTGGACGAAGGCGCAACCGGTGATGCTGTCTTTACGTTGCAACGGAATCTGGCGGCTTTCGGGTACGGCATTGAGGCTACCGGTAAATATGATGCCGGTACTGCGAGCGTGGTGCGGGCTTTTCAACTGCATTTCCGGCCTGAACTGTGCGACGGGCGAGCCGATTTTTCGACAGTAGCAACGCTGGGCGATGTGCTGGGTGCCCAATCGGCTTGAGCGCATTCGTGCTGCCATGCCGCATGACGTTGGAACCGGGTGCATCCGCACAGCGATTGTGCTAGAGATCAGTCTTGACACCAGTTGGCTGGATGATCGCGCAATGTCACGGATCCTTTCGGGATCGGGGGCATTGTGAGGAAAGTCCGGGCTCCACGGAGACACGGTGCCGGATAACGTCCGGCGGAGGCGACTCCAGGGAAAGTGCCACAGAAAGCAAACCGCCTCATGCCCGGCAACGGGCGAAGGTAAGGGTGAAAGGGTGCGGTAAGAGCGCACCGCGCGTCCGGTAACGGAAGCGGCACGGCAAACCCCACCGGGAGCAAGACCAAATAGGGGCGGCAGGCGGGCCTTGCAAAGGCACGCCGGTTCGTGTTCTCCGGAACGCTGCCCGGGTTGGTTGCAAGAGGTGTGCGGTAACGTACATCCCAGATGAATGGTCATCCAGTGTCGCAGCACGCGTCATGGACAAAACCCGGCTTACAGGCCGACTGGTGTCACTCATAACCCGGGGCATGGGCTGGTTACCGGGTGGGTTTTGTTTGAATTGCCCTACGGCAGTTTCTGTCCTATGATCTTGATCACCGGCACATTGAGTATGGAATGGATGTGTCCAGCGACGATCGGATTAGAATTGCGTTGTCCTGGATTTGAGGTACGACAGCTTTCCCGAGTACGCCCGGAGACCGGCACTGAATTTTGAGCCGGACTGGTCATTCCTGATTAATAGCGGGAAAGGAATATCCCCATGCGTGTCAGTGGCACCGTCAAATTCTTCAACGCCCAGAAGGGGTTCGGTTTTATTGCACCTGAAGATGGTTCAAAGGATGTGTTTGTGCACATTACGGCAATTCAGCGCTCAGGCCTCGAGGGACTTGCCGACGGCGACAAGGTCAGCTTCGTTGTGGAAGACGACCCGCGTGGCAGAGGTCAGCAGGCAACCGACATCCAGATGGGCTGACCTGCCCGGGATCTGCAACTGATCGACACCGGAGCAACGAGGCTCCAGGTGGAACAATCAGCTTGTCGTGACAGGTCAGAATTGTTCAGGTTGATGTATTGACTGGTGCGATCAGGTGTTGTCCTGATCTGGTTACAGCCGGAAAGAAAGCGCGTAATTTTGCGGGCTGTGTATGGTTTTTGTTTTTTTGAGCAATTGATTGCTGACGCGCAAACGGGTATGCATCCGTCTCCAGACACCGCGAGGGAAGAAGTTTTTATGTCGAAAGAAGAAGTGCTCGAGTTTGAAGGTATCGTTACCGAGGTCCTGCCAGACTCGCGCTTTCGGGTTAGACTCGAAAATGATCACGAGATCATTGCCTACACCGCCGGAAAGATGAAGAAGTTCCGGATTCGCACCATCGCGGGTGATCGGGTGACGGTTGAGATGACCCCGTATGATCTCGACAAGGGCCGTATTACATTCCGTCACAAGGATACCAAGTCAGGCAGTCCGCCACCTCCGGGTCAGAACCAGAATCGCCGTCCGGGCGGAAATCGCCGCTGATCTTTATTCGCTGATCTCTATTAAATGCGTTGTTTTCGCACTGTGTTAGCCGAGTAACGAACCACATCAGCAATTTGCAGCAGGTGTCTGGCCAGGGGACTGGTCTTGCGCCAGATCATGCCGATCGTGCGCGATGGTTGTGGCGCCTTGAAGCGAGCGACAGACACCGGCGTTGAGCGTGTCTCCACCGCGACGGCCATTTCCGGAATTACAGTGACGCCGATGCCGGCGGCGACCATCTGGACAAGCGTGGAGAGGGTGCTGGCATCGAGCCCATCCCTTGGTTGTGCTGATTGAATGTTGCAGAACGCCAGGGCCTGATCACGAAAACAGTGGCCTTCTTCCAGCAGAAGCAGTTGCATTTCACTCAACGCTTCGGCGTTCGGTACCGGCTTTGCGTCATCCTTGCGCGGCCGCACCAGCACGAAATCTTCCTCAAATAGCGCAATCTCGGTGAGAGATGGTTCTGACACCGGCAAAGCGACAATAGCAGTATCAAGCCGGCCTTCCGCCAGTTCATCTATCAGCTTCTGCGTCAGCGTCTCGCGCACATGAATGTCGATGCCGGGAAATTCGCGGGTGAGATTTCCTATGATCGCAGGCAGCAAGTATGGCGCAATCGTCGGGATCACGCCGATGCGGATCCGGCCGGCCAACCGGTCTCGCGTGGCCCGCGCCAGGTCTTCCAGCTCATCGACCGAGCGGAGTATCTCCCGGACACGCAGGGCGAATTGCTCTCCGAAGCCGGTAATACGGACCTGTCGGGCGCTTCTTTCGAACAGCGCAGCGCCCAGCGATTCCTCAAGTTCCTTGATCTGCATCGACAAGGCGGGTTGAGAAATCGTGCAGGATTCTGCAGCGTGTCTGAAATGGCCATGACGGACCAACGCCTCGAAATAGCGGAATTGCTTCAGCGTCAAGCGTTTCATCAGAATATCTTATCACGGTGATAAGAAAATACAACTTTAACCAATTGAACGCGTGCGGTATATGACCTGTGTCAAAGACAGGGAGCAGTAGATGTCCAGAATGCGCCAGTTGCGGTCGCTGACGGCGCGGTATCCGGCTAACCCTGGTGTTACGATTCACTTGACTGGCATCTTGTCATGCCATTGATCGTAAAACCGAATACTGTCTGGAAAATCCAGCAACTGTGTGTCCACGAAACACACTGAAAATTCACGCCAAAATCGGAGAGATTCATGAATGACGCTGTTCTCAAAGAACTAAACGAAAGCCAGGCCAGGTGCCCGGTCATGCACGGGGCGAACCAATACAAGGCAACCGGTTCCACGGCCAACCAGCATTGGTGGCCGAACCAGTTGAACCTGAAGATTCTGCAACAGAACTCTCCGTTGGCCGACCCGATGGGTGAGGCTTTCGATTATGCCAAGGAGTTCAAGAGTCTCGACCTGGGTGCGGTCAAGCAGGATATCGTGGCTTTGATGACCGATTCACAGGACTGGTGGCCAGCCGATTATGGACACTACGGGCCGTTCTTCATTCGCATGGCGTGGCACAGCGCGGGTACCTACCGGACCTATGACGGCCGCGGCGGTGCGTCGTCGGGATCACAGCGCTTTGCGCCTCTCAACAGTTGGCCCGACAATGTCAACCTGGACAAGGCACGTGCCCTGCTGTGGCCGATCAAGCAGAAATACGGCAAGAAGCTCTCTTGGGCCGACCTGTTGGTCCTGACCGGCAACTGTGCGCTTGAGTCAATGGGTTTCAAGACTTTCGGGTTTGGTGGCGGTCGTGAAGACGTCTGGGAACCTGAAGAAGAGATTTACTGGGGCCCTGAAGTAACCTGGCTTGGTGATGAGCGCTATACTGGCGACCGGGAGCTCGCCAATCCTCTGGCCGCTGTTCAGATGGGACTGATTTATGTCAACCCGGAAGGCCCCAACGGGAACCCTGATCCGCTCGCTTCAGCCAGGGACATTCGCGAAACATTCGCCCGCATGGCGATGAATGATGAAGAGACCGTTGCCCTTACCGCAGGTGGCCACACTTTCGGGAAAGCCCATGGTGCAGGAGATCCGGAGAAGTATGTCGGGCCTGAACCGGAGGCGGCGGGCCTCGAAACACAAGGTCTTGGCTGGCTGAACACCATGGGCAGCGGCAGTGGCGTCGATACAATCTCCAGCGGCCTGGAAGGGGCGTGGACCCCGAGCCCGATCCAGTGGGACAATAGTTACTTCGACACTCTGTTCGGCTATGAATGGGAACTGACCAAGAGCCCCGCAGGCGCTCAGCAATGGACGCCAACCGACAAGTCTGCTCAGTCCACTGTGAAGGATGCGCATGATCCGACCAAAACCCATGCGCCCATGATGTCCACAGCGGACATGGCCATGCGCATGGATCCGGCCTATGAGAAAATCTCGAAGCGCTTCCACCAGAACCCGGACGAGTTCGCAGATGCCTTCGCCAGAGCCTGGTACAAGCTGACCCACCGTGACATGGGCCCTGTCTCGCGCTATCTCGGCCCTGAAGTCGCAGAGGAGGAGTTGTTGTGGCAGGATCCCGTGCCGGCCGTCGATCATGAATTGATCGGCGCGCGCGACATCGCCGATCTCAAGGCCAAAATCTTGGCATCAGGACTGTCGGTCTCGCAACTGGTTTCAACCGCCTGGGCTTCAGCATCGACCTTTCGTGACAGCGACAAGCGTGGTGGCGCCAATGGCGCGCGCATTCGTCTTGTTCCGCAAAAGGACTGGGAGGCAAACAACCCGACCCAGCTGGCAAGTTTGCTGAGCACTCTTGAAGGTATCCGGAATGACTTCAACTCCGGCGGCAAAACCGTGTCGCTTGCCGATCTGATCGTGCTGGCTGGATGTGCCGGGGTCGAGAAGGCCGCCAGCGACGCAGGTCACAAGGTAGAGGTTCCGTTCTCTCCAGGGCGTACCGACACTACACAGGAGAAAACGGATGTGGAGTCATTCGCGGTGCTCGAACCGACCGCAGACGGTTTCCGCAACCATCTGAAAGACGGGCAAATCCGTTCGGCCGAGGAACTTCTGGTGGATCGCGCTCAACTGCTGACACTGACTGGTCCGGAAATGACGGTCCTCATCGGCGGAATGCGGGCATTGAACACAAATGCGGATGGGTCTGCACATGGCGTATTCACGGACCGGCCCGGGACCTTGAGCAATGATTTCTTCGTGAACCTGCTCAGCAGAAACACGAAGTGGGAGCCGTCTTCAAAATCCGAAAACGTGTTCGAAGGCCAGGATCGCGCAACGGGCAAGGTCAAATGGACCGGAAGCCGTATTGATCTGCTGTTTGGTTCAAACTCCCAATTGCGTGCGCTGGCGGAAGTCTATGCATGCGATGATGCTTTGCCGGGGTTCATCGGCGACTTTGTTGCCGCATGGACCAAAGTGATGAACCTTGATCGCTTCGATCTGGCCTGACCCTGCCGCAAGCTCATAAAGGGCTTGCATGGCATACATCGCCTCACCCGGGTGTGAGGTACCCTGCACGGCGATCCGGAGTTCTCTGGATCGCGGTGCTGATTTTGGGCCGCAAAACCGGCGTGCCGTTAGCCTGACCTGCGCCAAACGGCAAAAAAAGCCTCCTCGGCGCAAAACGGGGCATGAAATCAACGATTTGTTAAGCATCCCGGCTCCAAAGTCCTAACGATTGTTAAGATTTTGCTGACGGGCATGCCGCATGCGGCCGCTCTTCAGATGGAGCCGCTCAAGACCCATGAACAGTTCAGGCGATCATACGCCAGACCTCCACATACCCGTGTTGCTCAGCGCGGTAATGGAAGCTCTGCGCCCGGCGGACGGTGAGGTCTTCGTTGACGGCACATTTGGTGCGGGCGGCTATACGCAGGCACTGCTTGGTGCGGCCGCGTGCCAGGTGATTGCCATTGACCGTGATCCGAATGCCACTGCTGCCGGTGCCTGGCTGGTTGAGAAATCTGCCGGTCGGCTCACACTGGTTCAGGGGCGGTTTTCGCACGTTGAGCAGATCGTCGCCGAAGCCGGGGTGGCGCGAGTGGACGGCATCGTGCTGGATATCGGTGTATCATCGATGCAGCTGGACGAGGCTGAACGCGGCTTTTCCTTCATGCGCGACGGACCGCTGGATATGCGCATGGAGCAGCAGGGCACCAGCGCTGCCGATGTTGTCAACGAATTTGAAGAGCGCGATCTGCGTCACGTAATATCGGTTCTGGGCGAGGAAAAGCGCGCATTTGCCATTGCAAAAGCGGTTGTCAAACGGCGTGAACAGGAACCGTTCACCCGGACACGCGATCTTGCAGACCTGATCGAGGCAACGCTCGGCAGACCGCCGAGATACAAGGGGCCGTCGATCCATCCGGCCACCCGCACATTTCAGGCACTGCGGATTTACGTGAATGCCGAACTGAAGGAACTGGCGCAAGCGCTGGCAGCAGCAGAAAGACTTTTGACACCCGGTGGCCGGCTGGCCATTGTGACATTCCATTCCCTGGAAGACCGGATCGTCAAACGCTTTCTGCACCAGAGGTCGGGCCGGGTGGCACGGCCATCACGTTATGCACCGCAACTGGAGGAATTGGCGCCGTCATTCGATGAACTTGCGCGCGGCGGCATCGTCGCGGATGAGGCGGAAGTGGCTTCGAACCCGCGGGCACGGTCTGCGAGACTGCGTGCCGGCACACGCACTGAGGCGGCACCGCATCCGTTTGTACTTGAAGATTTCGGACGCGAGGTGACGATGTGCTGAGATTGCTCAATGTGTTGCTGGTCATCGCTGTGCTGGGGTCCGGCTTTGCACTGTACACTCTTGAACACCGTACCCGCTCGGTTGAGAGAGAAATTGCGCGTGTCGACGCCGCAATTGAAAGCGAGTACGAATTTATCGGCCTTTTAAACGCCGAATGGAGCCTGCTGACCCGGCCACAACGGCTGCAACAACTGGCCAAAAACCATCTGGAACTAGGGCCGGTATGGCCTGACCAACTGATAGAGTTAAACGAGTTGAGTGCGAAATTACCAGCAGCACCCGCTTATGACCTGGATAAAACGCCTGTCTCCGAAGATCCGATGGCCGACCTGTTGCGGATGATGCAATGAGCAGACCAAACCCGAATGAAGCCAAGCAGGCAGACTTCACGTTTCGTGGTCACAAGCGGTTGCGGCTGGTTGTTGCCGGATTCGCACTGGGGTTTGCAGTGCTTATCGGCAAGCTGGCATGGTTGACCCTGATTGACACCGGACACGGCAGTCAAACGGCGCATTTCGATGCCAAGGTGCGCATCCCGCGCCCCGACATTACCGATCGGCACGGCAATGTTCTGGCTACCGACATTCCAGTGTCATCGCTGTATGCTGATCCGGCCAAGATGATTGATGTGGATGAAGCAGTGGAACTGCTGACCGGCGCCTTGCCGGAGCTGAACGCCAGGGATCTGCGCCGCAAGCTCGACAAGCGTCAGCGGCGGTTCGTCTGGATCAAACGGGAAGTGTCTCCCGGTCAGCGTGAACTGATCCACAATATGGGCATACCCGGTGTCGGGTTCAGGGCGGAGACCCGCCGGATCTATCCGATGGGCAGACTGGCATCGCATGTGCTGGGTTCGGTTGACGTAGACTCGAACGGGATTGCCGGCCTGGAAAAGTTTCTGGATGATCAGGGCGCCCTGTACACGGCGTCCCTGGCGGAAACCAAACGGGCTGCAAGCATGCCTGCGCAAACGTCAATCGACATCCGAATTCAGCATGTAGTCACCGATGAACTGCGCAAGGCGATTCGAAAATTCAGTGCCAAGGCCGCGGCCGGCATAGTGCTCAAGACAGATACCGGCGAAGTATTGTCGCTGGTTTCGCTGCCGGACTACAGTCCCAATAATCCCAAAGACGCGCTCAAGAACGAGAATGTCAATCGCGTGACCGCCGGGGTCTTCGAACTCGGATCGATCATCAAGGCGGTCACCTTTGCCATGGCGCTTGACGCCGGAACCGCCACCCTGCAATCGCGATATGATGCGCGCTTTCCGCTGGTGATCGGACGCGCCCGCATCAATGACTTCCATGCCAAGCGGCGTATTCTGAGCGTGCCGGAAATCTTCATGTTCTCGTCGAATATCGGCACCGGAAAAATGGCCCTTGAGGTCGGCGAAGAACGTCACCAGGCATTCCTGCGAAAAATGGGCTTCTTCGATCGTCTGAGCACGGAATTGCCCGAGGCAGCCAAGCCGCTGCTACCCAAAAGATGGGGTAAGCTGGTGACCGTAACTGCCTCATTTGGTCACGGATTTGCCGTACAACCGTTGCAGGGTGCCACGGTCGCAGCAGCATTGATGAATGGCGGTAAGCTGATTCCACCCACATTGCTGCGCCGCGATGCAGAAACCGCCGAGGCTCTTGCGCAACAAGTGATCAAACC
>JBDNEZ010000335.1:0-14299 GCA_041690095.1 Anderseniella sp. | reverse complement strand
GTGCAGGGCCTGGCTGAGCAATACAGGATTCGCGGTCCCCGGGGCTTGCTTGAAATCATCAAGGCCCGCAGTGCGGAAGCAGATGGTGCGGTCTACATTCTGACCAATGCTGTTGGGCGCAGGCTGGCCGGCAATCTGCAGGCCTTGCCTGTTGAAGCCGTGGGTGAGCGCGGTACCATAGATTTCAAGTTTCCGTACGAGACCGGCAGAGGGCTGGTAGATCACACAGCGCGCGCGTTCTTCATCCGCCTTGAAGGCGGGTTCCAGTTGGTTGTTGGCCGCGATGTGGAAGAGCGCCGCCAGTTCAACAGGATTATCCGGACGTCGTTACTCTGGGCGCTTGGCCTGACACTGGTGCTGGGGGTTGGTGGCGGCTTGTTGATGAGCCGTAACTTCCTGCGCCGGGTTGACCAGATCAATGGCGCCAGTCGCGCCATCATGGCGGGTGACCTGGGTGAAAGAATGCCCGTATCAGGCACGGGCGACGAGATTGACCGTCTGTCGGAAAGCCTCAACGAGATGCTGGACCAGATCAGTCGCCTGATGACCGGCATGAAGGAAGTGTCTTCCAATGTCGCCCACGATTTGCGCACGCCTTTGACCAGGCTGCGGTCTCGCGCCGAAGATGCGTTGCGCTCCAGTTCGCCAGCCGATCACAAGGCCGCACTGGAAGACAACATTGCCGAAGCAGACGGGTTGCTCACGACATTCAACGCCTTGTTGTCAATTGCGCGCGCCGAGGCAGGCCAGATGCGCGAAGGATTTCAGGATACCGATCTTGTGGCGCTGCTGGATGACCTGGTTGAGCTTTATGGTCCTATTGCAGAAGAGGCTGGTGGCACGCTTGTTCTGGATGCGCCGCAAACGGCACTGGTGCGCGCCGACAGGCAACTGGTAGCCCAGGCAATGACGAATTTGCTTGATAACGCGATCAAATATGGCCGCGATGTCAAAACCGGTGTGCCTGTCATAACCCTCAGGATTACGTCATCGAACGGTGGTGGCTGGATTGTCGATGTTGCTGACACCGGCCCCGGTATCGACGTAACCGACCGCGAACGCGTCAAGGGCCGGTTTGTCCGGCTGGACAAGAGCCGCACAGAGCCGGGCAGCGGACTGGGGCTGGCACTGGTCGACAGTGTCATGAAGCTGCATGGCGGAGACTTCGAAATTGCCAGCGCGGATCCGGGGCTGGTCGCGAAACTGAAATTTCCGGGCAAGACGTAATATTCAGTGCCAGTCCGGATACACTTTTGCTAATCCGGTCGCACGGGTTAGGATCAGACTTTGGCCCCGTGTTTTGCAGTTGGTATCCATGAACAAGGCTTTGTCTGAAGCACAACTATCGTTGCCTGTGCAACCTGATGAGCAGGCCCTGCTTGCCGGGATGACGGAGCACGCCGCAGCCCTTCAACCGCTGTGCGAGAGCTCGGCTGCTGTTCGCGCCCTTCTTGCGCACATTGCTGCCGGGTCTCCATTTCTGACCGGGCTCGTGCGGCGTTATCCGGAGTTTGCCGTTGCAGCGCTGACAACGCCGCCGGACCGGTTGATTGCCGACATATGCGGGCATCTTGAGAGCGATGTTGCATCGGCTCCATCACAAGCAGACCTGAAGCGTCATTTACGGATTGCGCGAAATCACGCCGCCTTGCTGATCGCACTGGCTGACATTGCCGGTTGCTGGTCATGCGAACAGGTCACTCAGGCTCTGACACGGTTTGCTGACGTTGCCGTGGCGGGAGCGGTCAACTGGCTGCTGGAAGAGGCCGTCGAGGCCGGCAAATTGACTCCGCAGACTGATCGGGATGCGTCAGATGGCTACACTGTTCTGGCCATGGGAAAGCACGGCGCAGGCGAACTGAATTACTCGTCCGACATCGATCTGATCGTGCTTTACGACCCTGAAAAAATACCACTGGAACAGAGAGACAAGGCAGCACAGCTGTATGTTCGCATAACCCGGACACTTGCCGGTATTCTGCAGGACCGGACTGGGGATGGCTATGTTTTCCGCATAGATCTGCGGTTGCGGCCCGACCCGCGAGCAACCCAGATCGCCATCGCCATTGATGCAGCTGAAAATTATTACGCATCAATGGGTCAGAACTGGGAACGCGCTGCCATGATCAAGGCGCGCGCCGTGGCAGGTGATCTGGCCCTGGGACAGGCTTTTCTCAAACATCTCACACCGTTTGTGTGGCGCAAATATCTGGACTTTGCTGCCATCGCAGACGTGCAGTCACTGAAACGCCAGATGCACGCTCACAAGGGCCACGGATCCATCGTGGTGCTGGGTCACAATATCAAGCTTGGACGTGGCGGTATTCGCGAGATCGAATTTTTCGTGCAGACCCAGCAACTGATTGCAGGTGGCAAGAACCCGGAACTCAGGGGCAACCGCACGCAAGCCATGCTGGAAAAACTGGTGAAAGCCGGTTGGATAGAGCAGGCAGCCTGTGAGGAATTGAATGCAGCGTATGTGTTTTTGCGCACCATAGAGCACCGGCTGCAGATGGTGGGCGACGAGCAAACCCAGACCTTGCCCGCAACCCGGGAGGCGTTTGCGGGATTTGCACGATTTTGCGGCTATGGCGATCCGGGCGAGCTGGCTGACAGGCTGACCGCAACGTTCACCAGGGTCCAAGGTCACTATGCCGGGTTGTTTGAAGAAGCGCCTGAACTGGGCAGTGAACTGGGCAGCCTGGTGTTTACCGGTGGTGACGATGACCCCGAAACCCTGCAGACACTTGCCGGGATGGGGTTTGTGCAGCCGTCTGAAGTCTCGGCGACCATTCGAGGCTGGCATTTCGGGCGTTACCCGGCCATGCGGTCGTCAACCACCCGGGAACTGCTGACCGAATTGATGCCGGCTCTGTTGATGGCCCTGTCGCGTACTGGCCACCCGGATCAGGCATTGATTGCCTTTGACCGGTTTGTTGCCGGCCTGCCGGCCGGCGTACAGTTGTTTTCGATGTTCAAGGCCAACCCGTTCCTGCTCGAACTGATGGCCACGGTACTGGGGTCTGCCCCACGTCTGGCGCAAAGCCTGTCGCGGCGCCCACGTCAGCTTGAGGCCGTGCTGGAGCCCGGATTTTTTGGCGCGATGCCGAGTGAGGCCGAATTGGCCGACTGTTTTGCCGCCTTGCGCGGTGCGGGTGTGCCTCACGAGGAAATTTTGGATGCGACCCGCATCACGGCGCATGAACTGGCGCTTCGTATTGGCGTGCGCATTCTGTCTGAAACGGTCAGTGCGGAGCAGGCCGGTCTTGCCTACTCAAATCTCGCGGACGCTGTGACCGATCACATATTTCAGGTCTCCGCCGCTGACATGGCTTTACGTCGCGGGCAGGTGAAAGGCGCCTCGATGATTGTCATGGCCATGGGTAAACTGGGTGGTCGCGAGATGACGGCGACATCCGACCTGGACCTGATCATGTTGTATGATTTTGATGATGACGTTGAAATGTCTGACGGCGAAAGACCGCTGCCGCCGTCGCAGTACTTCTCGCGGCTGACACGGCGCCTGATAACCGCGCTGACCTCAAAAACCGGTGAGGGCGAACTGTACGAGGTCGACATGCGATTGCGACCGTCGGGAAATATGGGACCGGTTGCCAGTCATATTGACTCCTTCTCCAGTTACCAGGCAACCCAGGCCTGGACCTGGGAGAAGATGGCGCTGACCCGGGCACGTACTGTGGCTGGTGATGATGCCTTGCAGCGTCGCGTGGAGAAGGTCATCCGCAAGGTGCTGTGTGTCCGGCGGGATCGAGAGCAGACGCTGGCGGACGTGAAGGACATGCGGCTGCGTATGCTGCACGCCGCGGGCAGTGTCGCCAGCCATTGGGACATCAAGCATGTCCGTGGCGGCCTTGTCGAAATCGAATTCATTACACAGGCGCTGCAGTTGATCCATGCCCATGACACCCCGGACGTGTTGCAACGCAACACCATTGCCGGCCTGCATGCATTGCGCGACAACGGCTACCTGACAGCCGCAGACCATGACGAACTGGTCGGTGCAGCGACATTGTACGAGAGCCTGATCCATATGCTGCGGCTGTGTTCGTCCGGGCGGTTTGACCTGCAGAGCGCGCCGTCGGGTCTGATCACGTTACTGCTGCGTGCAAGTGCTGCGCCGGATGTTGCGACCATGGAGGCCATGCTGATTGACGCAAACCGGCAGGTTTCCGGGATTTTCGATCGCCTGATCGGTGAACCGGTCGCGCCTGGATAATTTTTTCGGGTCGAGCGACGGATTGTTCCCGGTGTTCTCGTCTTGTTCATGTGCGTTGGCCAACACACACCATGAACCAGGGTTTGTGAACCGGGGTTCTGGCAACATCAACACTTAAAGGAGATTGATCCGTCATGAGCATTCGTATTTCAATCGCTTTGTCTGCTGCGTTGGTCATCGCAGGCGTATCTGCAAGTGCCGGCCTGGCCCGAGAGCCGGGCATGCCGCGTGGTGAGCGCACTTTTGAGCGCCTCGACAAGAACAAGGATGGCGCGCTTGGCATCGAGGAACTGGAGTCAAAATCGGTCCGCCGTTTCATGCGGCTTGATGTCGACAAGGATGATAAGGTCACCAAAACCGAGCTCGAAACGTGGCTGAACCGGCTGACCCGGCGCCGTATTGATCGCATTTTGTCGCGCATGGATGCCGATCACGATGCCGCTGTCACACGCACCGAACTGCGGGGGTACATTGCCGGATTGTTTGACCTGGCCGACAGCGACAAGTCTGGCGGGGTGACTTTACAGGAATCACGTGCCTATCATGTGGTTGCACGCAAAAAACGGACCGAGGCCCGCAAGGCCGGATCACAGGCCCGGCAGTAGGGAGGGCGGATGAACTGGCAAATAGCGCGTCCGGCTTGGGGTATGGCAGGACACAGTGAAAAAACAGCAGCCAGGTCGACTGTCGGAGATGGCTCTCCGGCAGTTGATGCCGTGTTGCTTGAAGGGGTTGTTGCCGGTGATGAAACCGCATTCAACACCATTGTCGACCGGCATTATTCGCTGGTCTTCAGGCTGTCAGCGCGGGTTTTGGGCAATGCAGCGGATGCCGAAGATGTGGCACAGGAAGCGTTCGTCAAATTGTGGCGTGACCCGCCGGTGCTGCGCAATCAGGCGGCGTTGAAAGGCTGGCTGGTGCGGGTAGCCCGCAATCTTGCCATTGATCGCCTGAGACGTGCACGCAACACGTCTGACAGCGAACTGGATTTGCTGGTTGATCCTTCCACCGGTCCCGACGGGCATTTGCGCCACGGTCAGGCAGCCGGCGAAATCTCTGCCGCGCTGGCGCAACTGCCCGAGCGCCAGCGGACGGCTCTGCAGTTGACGTATTTTGAAGCATTGGGCAATCAGGAGACTGCATCGATCATGGACGTCAGTGTTGAAGCAGTGGAATCCCTGTTGTCGCGGGCAAGACGGTCCTTGCGCGATATGCTGCAACCGGTGTGGGCTGATCTGATTGATGAACTGGAGCAATTGAAATGACGGCACGCAACGACAACGCCAGCGCAGCTCAAGGCAGTGCCCGCGATGCGCGCCTGGCAGAAGTGCTGGCAACCTATGGCCGCAATCCCCTGCGCTGGCCGGAAGCTGACCGGGTTCGGTTTGCCAACCTGTTGCGCGAGCCTGGATTGCTGCCTCGCGAGTTGAGCACTGAAGCTGACCGGCTGGACAAGCTGCTTGACATGATACCCGCAGCCGACATTGCCGAACCCGAAGGGGCCCGTGCCCGCCTGCTGGCGCTCACGACGGAAAAACCGGGCAATCTGCGCGCCGAACCTGCTCGCGGGGGCAAGAGAAAGTCGCGTTGGCAATCCGGTTTTCTGCCCCAGCAGCTTCTGGTGGCCGGTACGTTGGCGGCAAGCATCATGCTTGGTGTGTTTGTGGGCGCTGACACCGAGGCAGGTTCTGTGCTCGCCGACAGCCTGCAATTGCCAGTCGCAACGGATGAAGTGCTGGATGTTGTCCTGCTTGACGATGGTCTGGGCGGGGACTTCCTATGAGCGACGCACGCACACCTGGCAAGCGGCGCTGGTCATGGCTGTGGATTGCCCTGGTTGCGTCTTTGGCCATCAATCTTGCCGTAGTCGCTGCTGTTGTTTCGCACCAGGCGGCTGGCCCGATTCGGCACCGCATCACCGGACCGGGTTTTACCCAGATACTGCCACGGGCGTTTTTTCGTAGCCTTGATGACGACCGGCGCGAAGAACTGGTTGGCGAACTGCGTGAACACCGCAAGGGGTTTCGCGAGCTGCGCAAGAACATGCGTGAAAAGGCCCGTGATGTCGCTGCGGCATTGCGCGCAGAACCCTATGACGAGGCAGCCGTTATCAAAGCACTTGAGGTCTATCAGTCCGAGGCGCAGACCATGGTGGTTCGCGGTCGCGAAATTGCCGGCAGTTTCTTCAAGCGCCTGACAGCAGACGAGCGCAAGCTGATTGCAGACGAGATAGACCGCAAGACCATGTCGAAACGCCGCTGGAAGCGCTGGAAGCACCGCAAGCATGGGCACGACGACGAGTAGGGTAGGGGTGTGTTGGGGCTGAAGTTGTGGTTGTGGTTTGTTTTATGTCGCTCACGCAAGCAGCCTGGCGGCTGCGCCCCGCGTGGGCGGGCCTGACCGGCCCGAGGCCCGTCGGGCCTGGTTCCAGAATTCATCAGGACAGGTTTGAAATTCTCCCCCGAGGCACGAAGTGCCGAGGCAAGGCCGACTGGCCGCCGCACGAAGTGCGCCCCCGCGGAGCGCAGCCAAAGGCTGCTTGCGTGAGCTATATCAAGTCTTGTTATCAGTGCCGATCGGCTCGATGATGGCTTCGGATTCAACAATGCGTTTTGGCTGCTTGCCCTTCTGGGCGATCGGCAGGGTAATGGTCACCGTGGTGCCCTTGCCTTCTTCGCTTCCAATATGCAGCGAGCCTTCATTGAGCCGGATCAGCGAGTTTGAGATCGCCAGCCCGAGGCCGGAGCCGGAGCGCGTCTTTGTGAGTTGGTTTTCCACCTGCTCGAACGGGCGCCCAAGCTTGGAAATCTGGTCGGGCGGAATGCCGATGCCGGTGTCTGCGATGACAATTTCGGCCATTTTTTTGACCCGACGTGCGGAAATCGTGAGACTGCCGTTGTGCGGTGTAAATTTCACCCCGTTGGCGATGACGTTGATCAGCACCTGTTTGAGAGACCGCACGTCGGCCATGGCGTGCAGCGAGTCGGGCATGTCCTTGCGCAAGGTGACGCCGCCTTCCTGCGCGCGCCCCGAAACGATGCGCAGGGCTTCTTCTATGACAGCAGGCACCGAGCACTTCTCGACTTCCAGCGTGATGCGCCCGGCCTCGATTTTCGACATGTCCAGAATATCATTGATCACATCCAGCAGGTACTGGCCGGAGCTGTGGATGTCATGGGCATAATCCAGGTATTTGGGGATATCGACCTTACCGAACAATTGCTGCTCGATGACTTCCGAGAAACCGATAATGGCATTGAGGGGCGTGCGCAGTTCGTGGCTCATATTCGCCAGGAATTCGGATTTTGACCGGTTTGCCGATTCAGCACGGGTCTTTTCGCGGGAATACTTCTCGGCAAGGTCGGCAAGACGCTGTGACTGTTGTTCAAGTTCCATGCGCGATTTTTGCAGATCGCGTACCGTGTTCATCAGTTCGCGCTCGGACTCAAGCAGTTTTTCCTCGTGCATCTTCAGGTTTGAAATGTCGGTACCAACCGAAACAAAACCACCATCCTTGGTACGGCGCTCATTGATCTGCAACCAGCGCCCGTCCTCCAGTTGTACCTCGAATGTATTGCCGTCACTGCCTTCGGGAATGCTGGTCGGCAGTGCAGCATCTGTGGCGTTTGCCGAACGCTGACGGATCAGCGGTTCGCGTGCAATCCGGGTGACATCCTCATAGGAAGAGCCGGGCATGCACACGCTGGCCGGCAGGTTGTGAAGCTGCTGGTACTTGGAATTGCACATCACAAGACGGTTGTCCGAATCCCAAAGGACAAATGCTTCGGACACATTCTCGATGGCGTCCTTGAGGCGTAGTTCGGCCTCCTGGTTGAGTTTGTCGAGCCGCTTCTGTTCGGTGATGTCGATGGCAATGCCGACCAGGTTCGGCGAGTCCTGACCCGGCGCTTCCGACAGTTCCGCGCGCGCGCGCAGCCATACCCAGTGACCGTCGCAATGTTTCATGCGGAATTCATGGTCGATGGCAGGGCGGCCACCGCGCAACATCACATCGACGAGCTGGTCAAGCGGATCGTCGTCCGGGTGCAGCCGTTCTGCAACTTCGCCATAGGACAGGAACTCGCCCTTGGTTTCCAGGCCGAGTATGTCGTACATGGATTTCGACCAGAATATTCTGCCGCGCGCGATATCCCAGTCCCACAATCCGCAATGGCCGCGATCCAGTGCCTTGTCCATGCGTTCGGTCGCAACAGCAAGTGTCTGATCAGCTTCAGCCGCGCGCGATGCCTGCCAGTGGAATGCGGTTCCCAGCAGCACCAGCACCCCGAGTGTGACAACGAACAATGTGGCAATCTGTGTTACATCCGAACGCCAGTCGTGCAGCACATGGGCCTTCGGATGGATGACGACAATCTGGCCCAGATAGGGACTGAGCGAGCGCAGCGCGATAAAGACTTCCTCGTTTGCCGGCGTGATGGCAAGCACCGGTTCGCCGAGCTTCTGGCCGGCAGCCAGAATGCCCTCCTGGCCAAATACCGTGGACAGGTTTTGATCCTTCAATCCGAGGTCTTCCGGAAAACTGGTCTGCACATAACCTTTCTCGTCGGCGAGGATGAACATCCGGCCACGCGAACCGGTATCAGCAGGAAGGACTTCCGCCAGGTCCTCAGGGACCAGTGCGCGCACGGTGCGCCCGCCGGCAAACCCGGCTCCCAGGGTGGCGCTCAGGTCACTGGCTGCGGCCCGCAGCACCAGTGAGGTATGCTTGGTTGAGGCAACTATGGATCGCTCGCGGCTGGCGGATAATTGCAGGAACAAGGCTGTCGCCAGTGTCATCAGAAACAGCAGTATCAGACCGGTGATCAGGTTGCGCAGGATGCGTTCCGAGATTGCAATTGAAGGCACACGTTTGGAGCCGACGCTTACCTTGAGCGCCCGCTCCTTGAAAAATAGCTCGCCAAGTTTTGCCTTGGACACTGAATCATCCCCATTGTCGCCGACTGCCGGACGCAGTGGCCATACAGGCAACACCCCTCAAGATTGTAATGGTCTGCCGCCCCTGACAGTACTCTTACGAGGGGTTGTGACATCGCACCCCAACCCCGCCGAATCAGTAAAAGCCATTGATTCGAAGTCCGCCTGATTTGGCAAGCTTGAAGGATGCTTCCGGACCCGAAACGGCTTTAAAATACACTATTTTTGCTGTCGAAGGGACATAATTCTTTTCAAGCTCCATGAATTCAAGCCATTCAGGCCATGGCTGCCGAATTTGTTCTCGACCCCGATGTCGACTGGAGTAGGGGTGTGCGAGAGCGCTAAAATACAATATTTCGGGTGCGAAACGAAGTTTATGTTCAGCCGTTGAAGTTGAATTGAGTAGCCTGCTTACGGTGTTTGCGGTTCCAGCATTCGCGACACCATTTCCAGGGTGTCGCCTGACAGATTCTGCTTTTGCCGGATGGTGCCCAACGCGTCGCGTGCCTTGTCCTGCCGGATCTGATCCATCAATTGATAAGACCGGAAAGCCGCCACCATACGCGCAGCCACTTGCGGGTTGCGTTCATCCAGCGCCATCACAACTTCAGCCACAAGGTCATAACCATCACCTGATGCGGTATTGAAGCCGGTCTGGTTCATGCCGGCGAATGTGCCGATCAGTGAGCGAACCCGGTTGGGGCGCGTAATGGCGAAGTCGGCATGTGTCATGAGCTTGCGCACATGGGCGGCCGCGCCTGGACCTTTGCGCATGGCATGCAGGGAGAACCATTTGTCGACAATCAGGTGGTCACCGGCAAACCTGTCATGAAAGGTCCCGAGCGCAATGTCGCGTTCCGGCACGTCAAGGCCCGCGAGTATGTTCAATGGTCCCATCATATCCGACATGTGCCATGCGGTGTTGAACCGCACCAGCGCTGTCGCCGCAGTCTCGGTCGGCTGTGCCGCAGCCAGCAGCGATAGCGCTGCATAGGCCAGCGCACGTTGTCCTGCGGCGTCTGCACTCGCCGAGTAAGCACCTGCAGGCAGGTCTCCGGCCAGGCTTTCAAGCTGATCCGCCAGCAGTGTGCCGACGCCGGCGCGGACATGATCGCGCGCCGTCTTGATCAGGTCCGGATCGACATTGCGACCCACCATGTTGGCGATATCAGCCTCGCCCGGCAGCGCCAGCATCTGCGCTTTGAAGGCGGCTTCCAGTTCGGATGACGCCAATATGTTTGCCAGTGCATCTGCATACTCATCAATGGGAGCTGGTTCGTCGCCGTCCCCGACGGCCTGCATTGCGGCCATTATGATCAAGCGTGACAGGGTCTGGCCGGCTTCCCAGCGATTGAATGCATCATGATCATTTGCCATCAGGAACAGCAACTCGTCATCGCGCTGACCGGTCGTCAGGTTGATCGGCGCGGAAAAGCCGCGATTGATCGACAGCACCGGGCGCTCGGTAATGCCGGTGAAGCTCCAGCTTTGTTTTGCAGAGCGCAATTCCAGTATGCCGCTGTCCACAAGGCTGCCATCGTCGAGAACCAGCTCCATGTCTTTTCCGTCCGGCCCGATCAGGCCGGTGGCAAGCGGTATGTGCATGTCCGGTTTTTCGGTCTGGCCCGGCGTTGGCGCCAGTGATTGCGTGACTTCAAGCGTGGCAGTGGCTTTAGCCTCGTCCCAGTCGAGCCGGGCCTTTACCGACGGTGTGCCGGCATGATTGTACCAGTTGAAAAACTGGCTCAGATCGCGCCCGGATGCCTCTTCCATGCAGGTTGCGAAATCTTCCACCGTGGCCGCATCGCCGTCATGCCTGTCGAAGTAGATGTCCAGTGCCCGGGAGAAATTGGCCGGCCCCAGCAGCGTCTTGAACATGCGCACCACTTCGGCGCCTTTTTCATAGACCGTAGCGGTGTAGAAATTGTTGATCTCGATGTAGGACTGCGGCCTCACCGGGTGCGCCAATGGTCCGGCATCCTCGGGAAACTGATGCGATCTCAAGGTGCGCACGTCCTGAATGCGTTTGACCGCACGCGAGCGCATGTCGGAGGTGAATTCCTGGTCGCGAAATACCGTCAGGCCTTCCTTCAGGCACAATTGGAACCAGTCGCGGCAGGTAATCCGGTTGCCGGTCCAGTTGTGAAAATATTCATGCGCGATAATCGCTTCGATATTCACATAATCCTGATCCGTGGCCGTGTCCGGGCGCGCCAGGATGTATTTGTCATTGAAAACGTTGAGGCCCTTGTTTTCCATCGCGCCCATATTGAAGTCGGACACCGCGACGATCATGAAGATATCCAGGTCGTATTCGCGGCCGAATGCCGTTTCATCCCAGGCCATAGACGCCTTGAGGCTCTGCATGGCCCAGTCGCAGCGGTCCTGCTTGCCCTGTTCGACATAGACCCGCAATTCCACCTTGCGGCCCGACATGGTGGTGAAATGATCGGTGACGCAAGCCAGGTCGCCTGCCACCAGTGCAAACAGATAGGCAGGTTTCGGCCACGGATCCTGCCACACCGCAAAATGACGGCCATCTTCCATCTTGCCGCTCTCAACCGGATTGCCGTTGGCCAGCAACACCGGAACGCTTTCCCGGTCCGCCTCCATCCGTACCTGATAGGTCGCCAGCACATCCGGCCGGTCCAGAAAATAAGTGATACGGCGAAACCCTTCAGCCTCGCATTGTGTGCAGTACACCCCATTGGAGCGGTACAACCCTGACAGCGCGGTGTTGGCATCCGGATTGCACCGGGTCGTGATGGTCAGCTCGAACTCACCGTCGGGAACGTCCTCTATGATCAACTGCTCCGCCGAAACCGTGTACCGGTTGTCGCCGATCACTTCGCCATTGATGGCGACGGATTCAAGCTCAAGTGCTTCACCGTCCAGCTTCAATGGCGCGTGGACGGTCTTTGAGGCCGGGTTGGGCCGCATTTTCAGGACCGAGACAACGCTGGTGGCGGTCGGTTGCAGGTCAACATCAAGCGACACATGGTCAATCAGGTAGTCTGACGGCTTGTAGTCTGTCAGGCGAATGGTCGGGGGAGTTTCAGTGCGCATGTTCAAACCTGATTGTTTTCAAAGTGCTGGAGTAACTATATCGGTGCTCTCGAGCCCGTTTTGATAAAATTGACGGGTTGATGACCCGGTTACATCTGTCTGTCGATATGGAACGGAGCGGGATCGGTATTACTGGCAGGTCTCGTCATCATGTCAGCAATCATCCGGCCGGTCGTTGGCCCCCAGCTCAACCCCATATGACCATGTCCGAAGCCATACCACACATTAGCCAGTTTGGGAGACGGTGAAATCACCGGCAGCGAGTCCGGCGTGCTCGGCCTGCGGCCCATCCATTTGGTTTCGGTACCGTTCATCTCGCGTAATCTGGGTAAAACCCGCTTGCCGTAGACATGCATCTGGTCGGCGCGGCGCCAGTCCGGCGGCGCGTCATTGCCGGCGATTTCGTCGGACCCGGCAATCTTGATGCCGCCCCGGTGCGGTGTAACGGCACCGGGTTGGGCAGCATGGGTCACCGCCCGGCCCAGCCTGACGCCGGGATCGGTCATGATGACATGATAGCCGCGTTCTGCCTGCAGCAGTACCTTTGAGCCCAGCATTCGGGCCAGTTCATTCGACCATGCTCCGGCACAGATGCACAGGTTCTCGATTGTCTGCCCACCTGTCTGTTTCAGGTGCAGTGTCGTGGCACGCGTACCGTCCTGCTCTATGCGGGTGACTTCATCCTGAATGATGCTTCCGCCATCGCGAACCATCTGCTGCGCCAGCCTCTGCACCATCTCGAATGGATCGACGATCCGGTGCCACCCGTCCCAGAACACCGCCTTGTAGATATCGCTCGTCAGGTCGGGTTCGATCTCGCGGGCTTCATCGGCGTTAAGTTCGCGCCCCGCATAGCCGTGTTCTGCCCGCCTGGCCCGCCATCCGGCTGCGCCATCATACTGCTTTTTCGAACCGTACAGATGCAATCCGTCATCCATTGCCAGCAGATCAGACGCACCGGCATGGGCCAGAACCGTGCGGTGATCTTCCAGTGCCCGCATGCCCAGTTGGGCACGCGCTGCGGTGAGCCGCCTGATGCGGTCGGGCAGCGCATTGCGCCCCACGGCCAGAAGCCACGGCAGTGCAGTGGGCAGATGCCGCCAGCGTATCGTGACCGGGCCTTTGGGATCGAGCAGCCATCCGGGAATTTTCAGCAACATGCCGGCGTGCACAGGCGGCACCACAGCGGACACCACGACACCGCCGGCATTGCCGAACGACGCGCCGCGTCCGGGTTCGACCTTGTCGATCACCGTGACGCCAAATCCCTTGCGTTGCAGGAACACGGCCGTCGACATGCCGATGATCCCGGCACCGATGATGGTTGCGTGCGGGGCGGTGATGTTCAGCTTCGTCACAGTATTCTTTCTGGTTTGGTAAAACCTGCTTGTAGAGCAGACGATTTGTAGAGCTAATACACGAAAGTCGAACAGGTAAAATCAGGAGAATCAGCCAATGCCAGTGCACAAGCGCATCAGACCCTTCAATACCAAGGATACCTACCCGGAACAGAAATTGTCCAATGATCTGTCACAGGGTGTGGTGGCGCGCGGCACCATGGTGTTTTTGCGCGGTCAGGTGGCACAGGACCTGGACAGCCGCGACAGCCTGCATGTCGGCGATGCCGCCATGCAGACCGCCAAGGCCATGGAAAACATCAAGCTGCTGCTGGAAGAAGCCGGTTCCGAGCTCGCTCATATCTGCCGGATTGTCGTTTATGTGACAGACATCCGCTATCGCGAAGCCGTATATCAGGAAATGGGCAAGTGGCTGGCAGGAGTGTTTCCATGTTCCACCGGCCTGGTCGTGCCGGCGCTGGCGCGGCCTGAATGGGTAGTTGAAATCGAGGTTACCGCAGTTATTCCTGATTGATGGGAGAATGGTCAGATGGCTCTTCACGACGCTCTTGAGAAACTGAAGCACACAGCGGCCGGCCCGCTTGAACGCGCCTTCAGCTCGCCGCCGGAACTCTACACCAGTGCCGACCTGCTGGCCCGTGAACTGCATGACATCTTCGAGCGTGAATGGCATTGCCCGGGCCTGGCCGCCGAGATAGCCGAG
>JBDNEZ010000334.1:0-5059 GCA_041690095.1 Anderseniella sp. | reverse complement strand
TCACCGACATTGATGTGGCCGGCCAGGCTCTTGGCAACCGCGTCATTGAGAACGAAAAGCAGCATGGCCAGAGACATCACGGTTCCACCGCGCACCGCGGGTGGCAATGCGACCGGATCATCCGTTGAACTGGCGGGTGATCCGCTCATGAGGCCCCTTGGGCAAATTGGTATGGCTTGGGTCCATCAATAGGCCATAGCTTGGCATCACGCCAGACGTGCTTTTGCAGGTGCGCCAAGCGTTGCGTACAAGCCTGCCTTGTGCGAAGAGCTAAAGTAGTATCCGACCAGATGAAATCATCTGATCGGATAACAATACTCGATTGCAAAGTGCTGGAGCAAATTTATCCATCCAAATGGATGAATATTGCTCAAGGCAACGACAAAACTGCAGGAACAAGCGGAGATGGCAAACCATGGTTGAGGGTGGCAATGTGGACCAGCGTTATGACAAGGCGTTTCCGGTCTCGTGGGAACAGTTTCACCGGGATGCGCGGGCATTGACCTGGCGGTTGGCGGAATTTGGTCCGTTTCATGCCGTTGTGGCGATCACCAGGGGTGGCCTGGTACCGGCGGCCATCGTTGCACGTGAGTTGGGCCTCAGGGTCATTGATACCGTATGTGTTGCATCTTATGATTATGGTGCCCAGAGCGATCTCAAGGTCCTCAAAAACGTCAAACGGGAATTGTCTGTGGATGGTGGCAAGGGCGTGTTGATCATTGATGATCTGGTTGATACCGGCAAGACGGCAAAAGCGGTGCGCGACCTGTTGCCCAGCGCTCATTTTGCAACCGTATACGCCAAGCCCTCCGGGCGTCCGCTTGTTGATACTTTTGTCACTGAAGTCAGTCAGGATACCTGGATTTACCTGCCGTGGGATATGACACTGCAGTTTGCCCCGCCCATTCGCGATGGCGCCCAGGTGTAAGCGACTGCATGCAAGATCAGGGAGACAGTTAGCGTGACTGCCCGACATCGCACAACCGTTGATCTGACTTTGCCTCAGGCGCTGCTGAAAGCTGCGGCACGGCATGGCAGGTCGATGATCATTCTGGAGGACCAGACCGGTCAATCAATGACGTATAGCCGGCTTGTGCTGGGTGCGCAGGTGCTGGGACGGGTTTTTGCCCGCCAGACCGGGCAGGGGGAAACCGTCGGCATCCTGCTGCCCAATGTCAATGCAACTGCGATTGCCTTGTTTGGTCTTTGGTGGCACGGACGCACAGCCGCCATGTTGAATTTTACAGCCGGCCAGAAGAACATGCTGTCAGCTTGTGCAACGGCGCAGATCAAGCTGGTTATCACATCGCGGGTGTTCATCGCCAAGGCCGGTCTTGAGGCTGTCATCGAGGCGTTGAATGACAAGGTGCGGGTGATCTATCTCGAAGACGTCCGCAAGTCCCTGTCACCACTGGCCAAGCTGCGCGGCGTCTTCGACAGGTTGCGCGCGGCGTCCATCATTGCCGGCAATGGTGCCAGGCCGAACGATGCCGCAATCATCCTGTTTACGTCCGGCTCGGAAGGTGAGCCGAAAGGAGTCGTGTTGAGCCATCGCAATCTGCTGACCAATATTGCCCAGATTGCGCAACACATCGATCTGTCGCGGTTCAAGACGTTCTTCAACCCGCTGCCGGTATTCCATTCTGTCGGCATGACCGGTGGCCTGTTGCTGCCGCTGATCGAGGGTATTCGCGCGGTGCAGTATCCCAGCCCGCTGCACTATCGCGAGATTCCCAAACTGGTTGGGGAGGTCAAGGCCGATCTTCTGTTCGGCACCGACACCTTCATCGCCGGTTATGCTCGCGCTGCAGCACCTAAGGACCTGAAATCAGTCAGGATGATTGTTGCTGGTGCAGAGCGCGTCAAGGAGGAAACCCGTGCCCTGTGGGAGAAATACGGCACTGAAATCGTCGAAGGCTACGGCGCGACGGAATGCGCACCGGTTGTGGCGCTCAACAGGCCTGAGTCCAACCGGCATGGCAGTGTCGGACAGATACTGCCGGGCATCGAACACCGCCTTGATCCGGTCAAGGGGATCCACAAGGGCGGCAGGCTCGTGGTGCGCGGCGACAATGTCATGCTGGGATATCTGCTGCCGGGCGGAAATGGCAAATTGGTGCCACCGGCAGACGGATGGCACGACACCGGCGATATTGTCACCGTGGATGCAGACTGTTTCGTCACCATCAAGGGTCGCGCCAAACGGTTTGCCAAGCTGGGTGGCGAGATGGTGTCGCTTGGGGCCATCGAGGCGCTTGCATCCGGGCTGTGGCCCGAACACAGCCACGTTGCCGTAACCATCGATGATGGCCGCAAGGGCGAACGTATTGTGCTGGTCACCGATCAGGAAACCGCAACGCGTCCGCAAATGCTCGCCTATGCCAAAACCCAAGGTGTGCCCGAGTTGTGGGTGCCGAAAGCCATCATGGTGGTTGATGCCATTCCGGTGCTGGGGTCGGGAAAAGCTGACTATGCAGGCGCACAAAGGCTGGTGGAGGATCGTATTTCCCTGTTATAGAGTTGCCGGAAAATGTGCGGACGTGGCGAAATGGTAGACGCAAGGGACTTAAAATCCCTCGGCCGAAAGGCTGTGCGGGTTCAAGTCCCGCCGTCCGCACCACATTGAATGAGGTTTTTTACAAATTGTTGAACTTCACATCAGTTCCTTTGGTATACCTTCATGAAAATTGCAGGTTCAAATCAGCCCGCGACCAAATTGACCTAAAAATACTCGTTTGGGTGCAACCTTGCCTGCTGCTGGATGCAAGGTGAACGGTATCCGGCCATTGCCCATTGACTCAAGTTGCCGGTGATTTCAACTGATCGCCGCAACACATGCTTGGAAACGTTCAGCGTGTGTTTCCTATCCGAGCGTTTTTCGAGATCGTTCAAGGAGCTTTCTTGCGACAGCGCTCAAACGATGTTGAAAAGTGTGTCTATGATGGGACAATCGGGCAAGTCACCTCTGCTACATTCATCGGCCATTGATTTCAGAGCTTTTTCCAATCGCCGCAGGTCGTTGACCTTCTTTTTCACCGTTGCAAGATGCCCAACTGTCATTGTGTGAACTTCCCCGCATGTGAAATCTTGCCTGTCAGTCATGCGCAATAGGGCTTTGATTTCCGCAATGCTAAAGCCAAGCTCTCGAGATCGTTTGATAAAAAACAATCGCTTTAGCTGGTCGTAATTATACTGACGGTTGCCGCCATCCGTTCGGTCTGGCTTGGGCATGATTTCAATGCGCTCATAATAGCGAATGGTCTCAATGTTCACGCCCGTTGCTCGTGACATCGCCCCAATCGCATAGCCTCTCTTTTTTGTGATTTCATCCGTCATGATTTTCTCTTGCATCTGTAGCTGCTACAGATCGTACATTAATCACATGATCGAAAATGTGCGAGAAAATATGTGAGTGAAGCTACAAATGCAGTGTTGAAGGAAATTTTGTCAGGTGACGATTCCGCTAAAACCAAGCTGATAGCTGCGGGAGGCGTCCTGGGCGCGATAGCGGCATCCACATGCTGCATTGTCCCATTGGTGCTTTTCAGTCTCGGCATAAGCGGCGCATGGATCGGACAACTGACAGCACTGTCCCGATACCAGCCAATTTTCCTGGCAATCACATTTGGGTTTCTTGGTTACGGCTATTGGCTTGCCTACCGCAAACCAAGGATAGCGTGCGCAGAAGGTGAAGCCTGCGCCCGTCCTTTACCAAATGTGATTGTGAAATCTGCTCTGTGGCTTGCAACTGTCTTAGTCGTATTGGCCTTCGCGTGGCCATACCTTGTCCCTCTCATTCTTGGATAACGAAAGGACCCCACCATGAAAAAACTTCTCGTGGCTGCAATATTTGCGATGATCGCTGTCACGCCATTCGCTGCCAATGCAGCCCAACAAACCGTCAAACTCTCTGTCCCCGGCATGACTTGCGCCAGTTGCCCCTACATGGTCAAGCAAGCCATTTCGACGGTTGATGGCATCAAGTCCGTGGAAGCGACAATGGAGGACCGCTCGGCGACAGTCGTTTTTGACGATGCGCTCACCAGTGTGGATGAGATCAAGCAGGCAACGGCAGGTATCGGTTATCCCTCGTCGCTCTTTGAAGCTGGAAGTGGCTCATGAGTGATGGGAAGCTGCTGATAACTGGCATCGCAGGGACAATAATTGCCGCCTTGTGCTGTTTTACAACAGTGCTTGTTGTGCTGTTCGGTTTCGTCGGATTGGCTGCTTTTGTCGGATATCTTGATTACGTCCTGATACCCGCCCTTGCATTTTTCGTGGCTCTGACAATCTACGCCATTTGGCGCAGGCAACACCGTAGCCAAGCCTCCTGATTTTGATAAATTGAAAGCTGTTTCATGTCTGATTGTTGTGACAACAAAAATACCAATTCCTATGATGTAGCCGTAATTGGTGCGGGATCGGCGGGCTTTTCCGCCGCTATTACCGCCGCAGACGCAGGCGCACAGGTCGCGTTGATCGGCCACGGCACTATTGGCGGAACCTGCGTTAATGTCGGCTGCGTTCCGTCAAAAGCGCTTATACGCGCGGTGGAAACCTTGCATGTGGCACGCGCCGCCAAGCGTTTCGAGGGGATAGAGGCTTCGGCACGCGTGACGGACTGGAAAGCCGTGGTGCAGCAAAAGCAGGATTTGGTCGACGATCTTCGCAAGGCGAAATACAGCGACCTGCTGCCAGCTTACAACTCAGTGGCATATCTCGAAGGCGAAGCCGCGTTTTCAGATGATGGAGCGCTCATCGTCAACGGGAGTGCCATAGATGCAAAAAAAATCATTATTGCCACAGGAACGCGGCCAGCCTTGCCATCAATCGCAGGCATTGAGAATGTGCCTTATCTGACCAGCACAACGGCGCTCGAACTCGAAGAGTTGCCTGACTCTCTCTTGGTTATCGGTGCAGGCTATATCGGCGCTGAAATCGCGCAAATCTTCGCCCGTGCTGGTGTGAAAGTTACCATCATCAGTCGGCGCGGCCTCCTGCCGGAAGCCGAACCCGAAATAGGGGAAGCGCTGACAGGTTATTTCGAAGATGAGGGCAT
>JBDNEZ010000333.1:0-11057 GCA_041690095.1 Anderseniella sp. | reverse complement strand
CTGTCATGTAAAAGATATAGGCAGGTCCCGAACCTGAAATGGCGGTGCAGGCGTCAATCATGGCTTCGTCGGTTACCGTGACCACTTCGCCCAGCGATGCCAGCAGCGCTGTTGCCAGCCTGGACTGCTCCGGCGAGACACCGTCACTTGCCGCCATGGCGGTAATGCCGCGACCGACCGCGGCAGGCGTGTTGGGAATTGTGCGGATGACCGGCGTGGCTTTGCCAAAGTGCTTCCGGAAGGCGGCAATCGTCTTGCCTGCTACAACAGACACCACCAGCGGATTGTCGCTGGCAAGACTTGCCATGGCCGGCAGTACGTCGTCCACCATCTGAGGTTTTATGGCGACAAGAATGGCCTCGATACCAGTGACACTATCCAGGGATGGATTGTGACTGATTGAGTGCTGCGCAATCACTGCCATGGTTTCCGGCGGCGGAGCAGGGTCAAAAATTGTCACCTGATCGCCTCTGACGCCGGCCTCGAGCCAGCCTTGCAGCATTGCCGTGCCCATTTTGCCGGCACCGATCAGAACCAGACGCCCCGTGAGGCTGGGTGCAGCAGACATGGCTCAGGCCTCTCCGACCGTTTCCAGCAGGCTGGACTGGATGGCTTCGTCTGCTGTCTTGCCGGCCCAAATGACAAACTGGAATGCCGGGAAATACCGCTCGCAAGCATCAAGTGCCGTATGTACCAGCGCTTCACACTGGGCTTCGCCGAGGTCAGCCTGCCCGGTCAACAGCAGCGAATTGCGGAACATCAAAGATCCTTCATTGCGCCAGACATCAAAGTGGCCAAAGAACAACTGTTCATTGATCTGGGCTACAAGCCGGACGATTTCATCGCGTCTGCCTTCAGGTACCTTCAGATCGAATGAACAGGCCAGATGCAGGCCTTCAAGCTGGCTGTTCCAGTTGAGAGACAAATGCAGATCCGTCCATGAACCGGCAACGATCATGTTGATCTCATCATCGGCGGATCGGTCAACGAACCAGTCATTGCGCGAAGCCAGCAGCTCCACGGTCTCCAGTGGATGAACCAGATGATGCCTTATCGCCTGCGCCGCTGTCATATTCATCGCTCCCAAGGCAACCAGCGTTCTCATGAACACCTGTTGTTGCACGACCATCCGGTAACTGAGCATCTTGTGTGCGCACAGGCGATCCCGCCCGGCAGCAAGCCACTACAGTACTGGTTCGCCGCCAGAGGTGACGAATCAGGTCATGTAATGAAATTGACGAATGTTCGTCTGCGTCGCAAGAGTCAGCGGCAATAAGCGATGATTCCTCCACACCGCAAGGGGGATAAATCACAATTCAGGGCACAGATTTCACTTCTTGGCGGTAGAAGACTTTGCAGCAGGTTGCTTTTTTGCAGCCGCGGGCGGTTTTGACTCCAGCGCGGTGAGCCGTGCTTCCAAAGCTGCGATCTGCGCGCGCAACCCCTCGTTTTCAGTGCGTGCCATGCTGGCCATGTCGCGTACAACGTCAAATTCCTCACGTTGCACGATCTGTATGTCTGCCAGAACCCGCTCAATCTGGGCCTTGACCAGATTGTCGACCTCGCGACGGGCACCTTGCGCTGCACCGGCTGCGTTGGTCATTACCTTGGCCAGTTCGTCAAAGAAACGTGAGGACGGTCTTGTCATGGTATATGTATCTCGGCTGTTGGAAACGGGAGTGCTATCCTTTAGGTAGGGTGTAGTGTGGGCTTTCGCAAGCCTCCAGGGTCTGCGACCCTGTATGGTCAACCAAACACGCAACCCAATCGGCGGTCCTTTCATGCCCACTTTTTTTGCCGTTCCATTCCCGATAATAGATCCGGTGGCTATTTCGCTTGGTCCTGTGGTGATCCGCTGGTACGCGCTGGCCTATGTCGTCGGGCTGATGGCGGCTATCTGGTATGCCAAGCGGTTGGTGACCAATGAAGCGCTATGGCCGGGGTCGCAACCACATACATCGCCCATGCAGCTTGATGACTTGTTGCTGTGGTCGACACTCGGTGTGTTGTTGGGGGGCAGGCTTGGTTATGTGCTGTTCTACAATCCGGTCTATTTCTTTCACAACCCGGCGCAAATTCTGCAGATGTGGAATGGCGGCATGTCTTTCCATGGCGGGTTTCTGGGGGTGGTTGTGGCATGCTATTTCTACGGTCGCCGCAATGGCATCGGCATATGGCAGTTGCTGGACCTGGGTGCGGCAAGCGTGCCGATCGGCTTGTTCCTCGGCCGGATTGCAAACTTCATTAACGGGGAATTGTACGGCAAGGTGACGGATGTGCCGTGGGCCATGGTATTTCCCGGTGGCGGTCCTGATCCGCGCCACCCGAGCCAGCTCTATGAAGCGTGCCTCGAGGGCATCGTGCTGTTTGCGGCGGTCCGGTTTGCCACCCACGGACTGAAATGTCTGCCACGTCCCGGTGTGGCGTCCGGGGTGTTTGCGACAGGTTATGCGCTATCGCGTATCATCGTGGAATTTGCGCGTGAACCCGATGCCCATATCGGTTATCTCTCCGGCGGCTGGGTCACAATGGGCATGATATTGTCATTGCCGCTACTGGGTGTCGGTATCTGGTTGTTGTCACGGTCAAGTGGCTCGAACCCCGGGAGCGCAGCGTGAGCAGGTTGAAAACCGATACAGGCGGGCGCCAGTCTGCGCTTGGCAAGATCATTGCGGAGATGATTGCGGATGACGGGCCGATGCCTGTGGACCGGTATATGGCGCTGGCGCTGGGCCACAAACATCACGGCTATTATATGGGACGCGATCCGTTCGGACGCGCCGGAGATTTCATTACCGCTCCTGAAATATCGCAAATGTTCGGCGAGTTGATCGGCATATGGTGCGCTGCCGGCTGGCAGATGATGGACGCACCGGCAGAATGGAATCTCATTGAACTGGGACCGGGCAGGGGCACATTGCTGGCCGACCTGGTTCGTGCCTGTTCGGTGATGCCCGGCTTGCGCGACGGCATGAAGATCCATCTGGTTGAAATGTCGCCGGCGTTGAAGACCATGCAGTCTGAAACCCTCAAACGCGCCGGTATCGAAGCCACCTGGCACGCCCGGCTGGAAGACGTTCCGGAAGGACAATCGCTGATCATCGCAAATGAGTTTTTTGATGCCTTGCCGATCAGCCAATTGCAGAAACAGGCCGGGCAATGGCATGAACGTGTTGTAGGATTGACAGGAGATGGAAAACTGGCGTTCGGCCTTGCACGTGACCGCGTGGCACCTGCTCTGGTTCCGTCCTGGGCAGCGAGCGGTCAAGATGGTGACATCGTCGAGTTGTCGCCGGTACGCGATGCTGTCGCACGCGAAATCGGCCGGCGGATTACCACGCATATGGGGGCGGCACTCATCGTCGATTATGGCCATTTGCATTCCGCTGCGGGCGATACATTGCAAGCCATTCGCAAGCATCAGTTTGCCGACATTCTGGCTCAACCCGGTGAAGCTGATATCACCTCGCATGTGGATTTCGAGGCTTTGACAGGGGCGCTGACCGCTGATGGAGCCAAGCCCTATGGTCCGGTCATGCAAGGTGATTTTCTGATCAAAATGGGCCTGAAGGAGCGCGAGCAGATGTTGCGCGCGCGCGCTGACGCCCGGCAGCGCATTCGCCTGGCAAAAGGTGCCCAAAGACTGGTTTCCGGCAACCAGATGGGGCAATTGTTCAAGGTGCTGGCCCTCACCCATCCCGACATGACCAAACCTGCTCCGTTCAATGTGGAGCCAGCATGATCGAAGCCTCAAACCTGTCTTCCATTGACGGCGTAACGCATGGGTTTTTCACTCGCCGGGGGGGTGTGTCAGACGGCATTTACGGGTCGTTGAACGCCGGCTACGGTTCCCGTGATGATGCAGCAAAGGTCAGCGAGAACCGGCGCCGGATGGCTGCGAAACTGGGCGTGGACATAGAGCGACTGCTCACCATTCACCAGTGGCACAGTGCAGATTCCGTGCTTGCCGACAAACCCTGGGATGTGCGCCAGCCGCCGGAAGGCGATGCGGTGGTGACCGACAGGCCCGGCATTGCAGCAGCCATCCTCACAGCGGACTGTACACCGGTGCTGTTCAGTTCAGGCGACGGCCGGGTTGTCGGCGCCGCCCATGCCGGATGGAAAGGCGCTATCGGCGGGATACTGGAGTCGACTGTTGCGCGCATGAAGCAACTGGGTGCCAGGGATATTCATGCTGCGATCGGTCCGACCATCAGCCAGTTGAGCTATGAAGTGGGGTCGGAATACCAAGCGCGGTTCATCGAACGCGATGCAGCCTGGGAACGGTTCTTCATTCCTGCGCAGAAACCGCAACACTTTATGTTCGATTTGCCCGGGTTTGTGCGGGCACGCCTGGACGGTTTGGGCTTGGCTCGCATTGAGGATACTGCACAGTGCACCTATGCGGATGAGCAGCGATTCTTCTCGTACCGGCGTTCGGTTCATCGCGGCGAAACTGACTATGGACGCCAACTTTCAGCAATTTGCATCAAGGGATAAAAACAGGTCATGGCGCTGCATTTTGAAGTCATGGAATACCGGGCGCGGCAGAAAAAGGTCATCACGGAACTGGCTGCACGCGGCCTCGACGGATTGCTGATGTTTCAGCAGGAATCCATGTATTATCTGACCGGTTATGATACGTTCGGGTTCTGTTTCTTCCAGTGCCTGTATCTTGGCGCGGACGGCAATATGGCTCTGTTGACCCGGTCTGCCGATCTGCGCCAGGCGCAGCACACGTCAACCATTGAAGACATTCGAATCTGGACTGACGAGGCCGGTGCGCAGCCGGCAATCCAACTGCGCGACATGCTGGAAAGTGTCGGTGCGAAGGGCAAGAAACTTGGCATCGAAAATGAGTCGTACGGGTTGGTGCACTCAAACGGGCTGGCGGTTGACGCAGCGCTTGCCGGCTGGTGTCACCTGCAGGATGCATCGCGACTGGTGGACGCCATCCGCTGCGTCAAGTCCGAAGCGGAACTGAAATATGTACGCAAGGCAGGCAAGCTGGGTGATGCAGCGCTCAAGGCTGCCATTGAAGCCACCCATGCCGGTGCCGACGAAGGCGACATACTGGCTGCACAACATGCGGCGATCTTTTCGGGCGGAGGTGATTATCCGGCCAACGAATTCATCATCGGTTCGGGCCGTGACGCGCTGTTGTGCCGGTACAAGTCCGGCCGGCGCAAACTGTCGAAGCGCGATCAGTTGACGCTGGAATTTGCAGGCGTCTATCGGCACTATCACGCGGCCTACATGCGTACCTTTATTGTCGGCGAACCGAAGAAGCAACATGTGAAGATGCATGCAGCGGCGCTTGAGGCCCTCAAAGCGGTTGAAGACGTCATGAAGCCCGGCAGAACGGCCGGTGATGTGTTCGATGCCCATGCCCGTGTCATGGATGACCATGGCCTCAGGCATGCCCGGCTCAATGCATGCGGTTATTCGCTGGGGGCCAAGTTCACGCCGAGCTGGATGGATACGCCGATGTTTTTCCATGGTAATGAATTCGCGATCAAGGCAAACATGACGTTTTTTGCTCACATGATTCTTGTAGACTCTAAAACCAATACGGCGATGACGCTGGCTCGTACTTACATCACCGGGCGAGGCGCACCGGAACCGGTGTCCAAATTGCCATTGAAGATGATCGTCAGATAGGAACCCAGATGGCCTACTCAGTTCGAGCATTGCAGGCAGATGACAAACCGCGTTGGCGCGAATTGTTTGACGGCTACCTGCAGTTCTATGAAGCTTCCGTGCCGGAAACCACCATTGAACTGACATTTGAACGCCTGTTGGGCGATGGCGAGTGGGATCCTTCCGGCCTGGTTGCCGTCGATGAGGACGGTCGTATCGATGGTATTACACATTATGTGTTTCACCGGTCTACATGGTCACCATCGGTCTATTGCTATCTGGAAGATCTGTTTGTGGATCCGGCGGTACGCGGCAGCGGAGCAGGGCGCACCCTGATCAATGCGGTGTATGACGCGGCTGAGGCAAAAGCGGCCACGCGAACCTATTGGGCTACTCAGGAATACAATTACAAGGGCCGCATGTTGTATGACAAGGTTGGCGTCAAGACGCCCTTCATCCAGTATCGCCGGCCTCACTGAGACTTGTTGGCGTCTTGCAGTGCAGGACAAGGTCGAGGCACATTGTGCCGGCTGGAGCGATGGGCAGGCTGGAGTATGATGCGGGTAACGGACAATCATGGATGGGCGCGGACAGTGGCAGGCATTGCTGCGCTGCTGGCCACATTGATATTGCTCACAGCGTGTGCGGCTAGTCCCAGCCAGCCATTTGCACAATCTTCACTGGGCAGTGGTACAGGTCGCATACCACCCACCATCGCCATCATTTCGATGAACGGCGTGCCGCCGGAAAGAGCCGGTGTGCTGGCCGATGCGATGGCCGATGAGGCAGGCCAGCGCGACATTGCCATTGTGCAGGGAAATTTTTCTGACGGCTATCAACTGGCAGGTAATTTCCAGGCGGTGTTTGAAGGCGGGGGAGTTCGAATCATTTACGCATGGTCCCTGACCGGCAACACCGGTGGTGAACTGCATCGGATCAACGGGCAGGAACTGGTGGCGGCTCCCAATTCCGATCCATGGGCGGGCGTGTCCGATATTATTTTGAAGCGCATTGCGTCTGTGACGGCCGAAAGCCTGGCCACACGGCTTGCGCAACTGGGGTTCAAGGTCAGGCAGGCGGGTGTGCTGCCGCCGACCCACACATATGCGCAAGCTGGCCCTGACGCCGAAAAGGAATTTGATCTGGAGACCTACTATGGTCCCGGGTCACCGTTTGCGACAGCGTCAATCACGCCGGACGAGCTCTACACACTTTCACCGGAGCAACTGGACCAGCGGCTGACTGTGGCTGCGCAGAAGCAGGCGCAAGACCGTTTGCGCAGTGCCGGGGTGACCACGCTTGACGAACTGATGGGTGAAACAGACGAGACCCAGACACAGGCCGCAACGACGACGGAGACAAAGGTATCCAGAGGGTCAAGCAAAGCGTCGCTGCTGAAACCCGCTGTACAGGTCCCCGATCGCGAGCGGCTGGCCACGGCACGACCGGCACCTGATGCGAAAACCGATTTTGCAGGCATGGCGACGCTGGCTGATACATCTGCCGGCGGCGGCATCGACCAGGTGGCACTTATCGGGGTGACGGGCTCGCCCGGACGTGGAAATGACGAACTGGTCATGGCCATGCGAAAGGTATTGCGACAGGCTGGATGGCCTGTGGTGAAAAAACCGGGCAAGTCAACTTTGGCGATTTCCGGCCGGGTGGCGCTTACTGCACCCAAATCGGGTGTGCAACAGGTGAAGCTTGCCTGGGCCGTCACACTACCGACAGGCAAGGTGCTCGGGACCGTGAGGCAGGCCAATGACGTGCCGGCCGGCTCTCTCAACAAGGGCTGGGGGCAAACTGCCGATTATGCTGCCGAAGCCGCTGCCGAAGGCATTTTCAATCTTGTTGAACAGGTGCGCGGTCAATAGTCAGTTTCTTTGGTAAAAATTATTTCTTAGCACCATGAATTATGTCAGCAATCTCGTTGTAACCTCGAGAAAGCGCGTGCTGCAATGCGGTGACGCCAGCACGGTCGCCAATTGATGCGTCGGCTCCAGCATCAATCAACGCACGGACAGTTTCAATGTGATCGAATTTCCCATTCCCAAGGACGACCGCTTCAATAAGTGCGGTCCAATACAGATTGTTGATATGATCCAGCGGTGCGCCGGCTTTGATAAGGTGCTTGACGACTTCGTGGTTGCCGAGATGCGCAGCTGCGATAAGTGCGGTGCCATCGTAGATACTTGTTGTCAGGCCCGGATTGTTTCCAAGCTCAATTGCGAGTGAAACCAATTCTGGATCATCGGCCACTGCTGCGATAGTCACAATGTCGTAGAGACCATTTTCCAGTGCATTCATCTCCGCTCCTGCTTTCGCCAGTGCTTGAACAATTTCGTCATTGGATGCAAATGCAGCTACGTGGGCTGGTGTGCGACCGCTGCCGTCGCGCTGGTCAACGTTCGCGCCACCAGCCAATAATCTGCTCAAAATTGTGAGATCATTTTCATGTGCTGCTTTGTGCAACCCCGAGTAGCTATTGATCTCGGACGGCGATGGCGCACGTTGAGCCCAAACATTTGGTGCAATTGAAAACATCAGCAATGAAACCAGGACAAAAATCTTTTCACGAGCGATAAACATAAAATCATACCTTTGGATTGAACCGGTCAGATGTTAACCGGTCCAATCTTTATGTCGTTTGTATATGTTATTCTGCACTGATCGCATCGAGCCCGGCACGGGCACAAGTTGCGTCGATATCGCCAGATGGAGCTCCGCCAACTCCAATGCCGCCTACCAGCGCACCATTGAACTTGATTGGCAAACCACCAGCTTGGATCACGAGGCGGGAGTCCATATCGCGCAATCCGCCATTTTCGGGCTTCGCACCAATGAAGCCTGCAAGTCCGGCTGTATCACGTCCCATGCTTGCAGATGTAAACGCCTTGCCTATGCTGCTTCCAACGGTATGTGGTCCAGCATTGTCTGCACGTAGCAATACCTTTGTTTCCCCACTACGGGCAACAATGGCAACGCTCACAGCGTGTCCCTCTTTCGAGCAGGCCTCAACAGCCTTGACCGCGGCTGCCTGTGCCATATCAAGTGGAAGGTACGGGGTTGTTGGAAGTTCCTGTGCGAGGACAGACGTAGGGACCAAAACTGCGGCAAGTGCTAAAAGAGAATGTTTCATCGGGTACTCCATGTGTTGATGATGAAACATATTTAGTTGCAGCTGCATTCCGCTGATAGTCGTATGGGTCGCAGCGAAATCCGTATATCTACGTAGATCCCTTACCTTCGAGCCAGAATTTGGTTTGTTCTGCGATCGCAGTTGTTCCAAGCTTCTGCCCGATTGCGGCGCGATGTGTCTCAACAGTGCGTGGCGAGATATCCAAAATGCTCGCTATCTGGGATGTTGTCAGACCGTCGGCCACTTTAGAAAGGACTTGTTGTTCGCGATTGGTCAATGCTGAAATCAAGGCACTGATTTCGCGCAGTTCAAGTTCGTGCCTCAAATGAACGTCGAGCGCGGAAATACCCTTTTGAATCGCATCGATGAGATCCTGTTCGTCAATTGGTTTGCTTAGAAAGTCGATCGCACCATTTCGAAATGCCCTGCGACAGGCTTCAACATCGCCATGTCCGCTGATAATAATGGTGGGCCATGCAATGCCTTGAGCCACGAGTTTTTCCTGCAATTTCAAGCCAGTGATCATTGGCATTCTTATGTCCATGACCAGGCAGCCTGGTTCGAGGTGAACAAGCTGACGCAGCAGCGCTTCGGGACCATCAAACGTCTTCACCGATATGCCAACCGTTTCCAACAGCAAGGAGAGTGCCTTCCTTACTGCCGCATCATCGTCAACCAGATAAACCGGATGCGTCATTGACTTGTCTCGATATAGTGACCAGCAACCAGTGGTAAACGTACTCGAAAAACTGTCTTTTCCGTATCATCTCCTAATGCGATTTCACCGCCCATCTGCTCCACCAATCTTTGAGACAACGCCAGCCCGAGCCCGGTACCGCCTTTCTTTTTCGATACGAACGGTTCAAAGATATGAGGCCGAATGGCCTCGTCCACGCCCAAACCATTGTCGCAGATTTCAACGATTGCACTGCCATTATCTGTTCGAAGTCGGATATTGACTTCGGGCTTTGAGACACTTGAGACCGCATCAATCGCATTGCGCACAAGATTGAAAACCACTTGCTCCAACTCCACTGAGTCGGCCCTCACTATCAGCGCTTCATCTGGAAGATCAAACGTCACAGTTATCTTTTGTCTGTCTGCTTCCGGCAGCAACAGGGATTGAACGGTGACCATCGCATCCTGTAAAGTTGTGAGTTGTTGAGATGGAGCGTCGGGAATTGACCACTGTCTCATTCGCCCCAGAATGGCAGAGGCGCGTTTTGACTGTTCGATGGAGCTATCCAGAACATCACCCAACGCCTTCTCGTCCCCTCGTCTCAACAAGTGCTTGCCTGCCTGCAATTGGCTCAAAATTGCTGTAAGCGGCTGTGTCAATTCATGCGCAATCCCGCTTGCCATTTCGCCAAGAGCGTTTACCCGCGAGGCGTGAGCCAGGCGCACTTCCTGTCGGCCGATCAGTGCTGCACTCTCGGCAGCACGCGTTCGAGCATACTGGCGCAGCAGTAAAAGTATTGCGAGGTAGGCAATCGAAACAGCCACAATACTCATGAGGATCGGACGTATCGGGACCAGTTGCCCCCACGTTGGAGTTAGAGCAGTTTGCAATATCAATGGCTGCGAATTGCTGCCAAGTTTCTTTGAAAAGGAAGTGTTGAGGTCTGTTCTCTTGCCTCCCAGCAGAGTTCCGTCGGGGGCAATCAAAGTCAGTTGTGCCAGTTTCTGCGTCCAAATATTTGCGTCTGATTGAAGTAATGCAGACGCATCGATCTTCAATGCCAGCCCATAGCGGGCCGCATCCGTGTTGGGGGTTCGTTTAACCAGGAAATATTTCCCGGTCTCTTCGGGCAGCGCCAGCAGTTGCAAGGAACCGTCAGTGTTGCGAGCGGAATTGGTGATCAATCGAGCATCTGCATCGGAGCTCAATTCATCGGTCTGTGCAGCAATGGACTCGTCGCCTAACGATACGAGAAGGACAGAGTTAACGGTGGGATAAAATCGTTTTATCGTATTTGCGACATCCAAAAATAGATCCATCCGAAATTCACTTGCTCCAGACGCGACGGCTGAAAGTGCAGTCAAATGTGCGTCATGCTGATCCGCGCGTTGTGACGCAACCCGGTGCAAGATTTCGCTTTGATTAACCAGTTCCTGTTGTAACGAGCGACGTGCGACAATCAAAGAGGAAGTGATCGTTAACACAACGAGCACTATCCAGATCACAAACAATTTCAGCTTGCCGGTATTGCCTTGGCCAAACGCCATGAGAAAATAATTCATCCAAAACCATTAGCATTTCAAACGTCGTAGGTTACAG
>JBDNEZ010000332.1:0-2650 GCA_041690095.1 Anderseniella sp. | reverse complement strand
GCGTCCTTGCGAACTCCATTTTCCAGCGCGTGGTTTCAGCATAGGTCAGGTCCTGTGCCAGGCCGCCATCGATGCTGGCGAAGGTGATTTCCGCGCCTGCTGCATGGGCTGCCTGCACAACCATCGGCGCAGGGTGACGGCCCGTGCCGTCCCAGATCAGCACATTCGCGGCACGGAGTGTCTGGCGTGAGATGACGTCCCAAGTGGCGTGTACATGTTCGGCGCCTTCACCGAAGTCTGTCTGGGGAATGCCGCCGGTTGCCAGCACCACCAGGTCCGGTTTCTCGCCGACAATAAACCCGGCATTCACATAGCTGTTGTAGGTGATCTCGACACCAAGCCGCTTCAGTTCTGCCAGGCGCCAGTCAATGATGCCGATGAGATCATGGCGCCATTGGCATTCAACGGCCAGAAGGACCTGGCCGCCAGCACGGGCCGCGGCTTCATGAACGCAGACCTGGTGCCCGCGTTCAGCCAGGACGCGGGCTGCTTCCAGCCCCGCCGGTCCGGCACCGACAACCATGGCCCGGCGCGGCTTTTCTGCCCTTGCGATGTCATGGCTGAGAGTAAGTTCACGGCCGGTGACGGCATTGTGCAGGCATTTTGGCCGGTGTTGCGACTGGCAGTGCTGGGCGCCGACACACGGCCTCACCCTGTCCACCTCTCCAGCCATCAGCTTGCGCACCAGGTGTGGCTCGGCAATCTGCGCCCGGGTCATGCCGACCATGTCCAGGTGACCTTCTGCCACCGCGTGGCGTGCAGAGGCCAGGTCTGAAATACGCGCGGCATGGAACACCGGCACCTCGACCTGCCTGCGGAACCGGCCCACGGCGTCTACCCATGGCGCAATCGGGGTACCGATGCCCGGCATGTTTTCCATCGCCAGGGCCCGCATCGTATCCATTGAACCGTAGATTGCGTTGAAGAAATCAAGCGAGCCTTCGCGCTGAAGCATGCCGGCTGCCTGTACGCTTTCATCGGCGCTCAGGCTGTCGTCCGGCCCGCCATCCACCACCCAGCGGATGCCGACCAGGAAATCATCACCGACGGCCTTGCGAATGGCCTGGTGCACCATGATGGCGAAACGCAGCCGGTTCTGCAGGCTGCCGCCGAACTCATCGGTTCGCAGGTTGGTCTTCGGCGACAGAAACTGGCCGATCAGATGTCCTCCGGCGAGGGTCTCGATGCCGTCCAGCCCGCCCTGCTTGCAGCGCAGCGCAGCGGTGGCATAGCTTTGCACCACGCGGTCAATGTCATGACGGTCCATCTCGCGCGGGATGGAGCGATGCAGGGATTCGCGCACAACCGACGGCGCAATTGTGGGGAGCCAGTTCGAGGCATAGGGCTCGCCCCTGCGGCCAAGGTGGGTGATCTGGCACATCAGCGCTGCACCCTGGTCGTGCATGCGTTGTGAAAAACGCTGCAGATGGGGGATGATGGCGTCGGTGCCGACGTTCAGCTGGTTGAAGATGTTCGGGCTGTCGATTGCCACGTTCGATGAGCCGCCGAACATCGACAGCGCAATGCCGCCGCGCGCCTTTTCCTCGTGATAGGCCTGATAGGCATCCTGAGGAAACTCGTCTTTCTGCAGTCCGCAGGCATGGCTGGTGCTCATGATCCGGTTGCGGAAGGTTACTGTCTTGATCTTCAGTGGCTGCAGCAATGGATCCTTGCTGGCGGAAACGGGTTTGTCGGTCATGGCGGGGGTCCTGGAACTACCTGGTCAATCAATGGGGATGAAGGGATGGGTGGTGCGGGTCAGGCCACCATCGATCAGGATGTTCTGACCCGTGATGTAACTGTTGGCGTCGCTGGCAAGCCAGGCAGCAAAGGCGCCGATCTCCTCAGGCCGTCCCGGCCGGCCGATCGGAATGTGGGCGCTGACCTGCTTCAGTCTCTCGGGCGAATAGCGTTCCTGGAGAATCTCGGTGAGGATGTATCCCGGCGCAATGGCATTAACGAGTACGCCCTTGCGGGCAACCTCGGCAGCAAGCGCGACCGTGAAACCATCGACGGCAAACTTGGACGCGCAATATGCCGTGTTGGTGGGATTGCCGGTGATGCTCCAGATCGAGGAAATATTGACAATGCGGCCCCACTGGCGGGCAATCATGTGCGGCAGACATGCCTGGGTGAGACGGTAGGGGCCTGCGAGATTCACCGTCCAGACGTCCTGCAGATTGTGCGGATCGGCGTCGATGAACGGCTCCTTGCGATTGATGCCGGCATTGTTGATCAGAATGTCCGGGTGCAGTTCATCGCTGATGATGTCGATTGCGTGGTCCACCGACGCGGCATCGAGATAATCCAGTGTCATATAGCCAATCGTGTCGTCCAGGTCGGCGGGGCGTTGCGCCGACCGCCCGGTGATGGTGCAGTGTACGCCATCTGCCATCAGTGCAGCTACGGTGGCTGCCCCGATGCCGGAACCTCCTCCGGTGACCAATGCGGTTCGTATTGTGGCTGGCACTGTCATGTTGCTTGTCCGGGTTGCTGCTCATCACAGAGATAGCAGGCCGTGACGTGACCGGGCCCGGTTTCAAAGAAGCCGGGGTGGCGCTGCCTGCATCTGTCCATGGCATGCGGGCAGCGGTTCAGATAGCGACACGCCGCCCGGTCGTCGCGCGCGGGATCATAGGTATCGCGCGTG
>JBDNEZ010000331.1:0-4426 GCA_041690095.1 Anderseniella sp. | reverse complement strand
TACAAAACCGACACCAGGATCATGAATGTCAACGGTGTTGTTGCGATGCTGGTGATTTGCACAACCAGATCATCGATCACGCCGACGACAACCAGCATGCGGGACAACAGCAGCCCGCCGATAAGGATCACGAAAATGATACAGCTGATCGACACCGCATCCTGCAGGGACGGCACCAACCATAATTTGAACGTTCGTTTGCGATACACGACAATGCAAAACGCACCGAATGCGCCGGCCGCACCAGCCGCCGACGGTGGAAACAATCCCGAGTAGATTCCGCCCAGCACCAGCAACATGAGAAGCGACACCGGAAAGATATCGCCCAGCGAGCGCCAGCGTTCCATCGGGTCTGCCCTATCCGCGATCGGGGGCGCCAGGGTTGGGCGAACTCGCACCATCACATAGACACCGCCGAGATAAACCACGGCAGTAAGGATACCTGGGATAACGCCTGCTACCAGCAATTGGCCAACCGATTGATCGGTCATGATTGCGTAGATCACCATGGTGATCGACGGGGGAATCATCGCAGCAAAACTGCCTGCGCCTGCAATGGCGCCAATGGACAGTCTCTTGGAATAGCCATACTTCATCATCTGCGGAAAGGCGATGCGGGTGAACACAACGGCGTTGACAATCGTCGAGCCCGAGATCGCCGCAAACATCGCCGAACCGACGATGACGGCATGATAGAGCCCACCGCGAAAGCGTCGCAACCAGAGGTCGGCAGTGTAGAAGACCTGGCTCGTCAGACCTGCAACTTCCGCCAGCACGCCCATCAGCACAAACATCGGCAGAACGGCAAAACCGTAATTATTGACGACCGCAAAGGGCAGGGTCTGCAGTTGGCCGAAGGTGAAAGCCTGACCGGCGCCGATCAACATGCCTCCGATTCCAATCGTCCCCATCGACACCCCGACCGGTATGCCCAGCGCCAGAAACACAAACAGGAGGCCGGCGCCGAGGTAGCCGATCCACAACGGATCCATATTAGCGTTCCCCCATCATGATATGTTCAATGGTGCCGACGTTGACCCGTCATGACGCTTGACGTCAAACCAGTCCCAGAAGACGCTCAGCAAATCGAAAATGCACTGAACCGCCATCAGCGATGCGCCCACAGCGAGAAAAAACCGCGCGGGCCAGACCGGGAAATTTATGCTTCCGGGAGTATATTCTCCGACGCCGAAACTGTTGATCGCACTGATGATTCCGAACCATGCAATCGCCATAAAAAACGCCGCACTGAGTCCGTGCCGGATGAGGTTTGCCGTCATCTGCGCCCAGCGCGGCAGGATGTTGACAATAACTTCCACCCGGATGTGAGTGCGCCGTGCCTGCCCCAATGAAATCGAAAGGAATACGCTGACGACCATCATTGTCGCCATGAATTCAAATGCCGCCGGAACCGGTCGGCTCGACAGCCCTACCAGGTCGAGATTGGTGCCGACAACGTCAACTGCGCCGGCAACCATCATCATCAACAACGCAATGCCCGAGAGGAATGCACAGCCGAGATTGGCCTTCATCAGCCAGTTTACAGCCACTGATCTTTCATGGACCATCACGATACTCCATAGTTGGGAGATCGCCTTCGCCGCCCGGCCTGGATAGTCCAAGCCGGACAGCAAAGGAGATACCTGAAGAAAGGTTACCTGCCGGTCACTTCTTTCCAGATAGCGACTGTCTTGCGGGCATCGTCACCCCAGCCCTTTTCCTCCATCTCCGCTATGAAGTCTGCGAAGAAGTCCGGGTTGGCGGCGCGCCATTTAGCGGCCTCTGCGGCAGGAAAATCATGAAACGTGACGCCTTTTTCCTTCAGCGTCGCGATCGCCTCTTCGCCTGCCGCGATGACCGCTTCACGGTCACGCTCGGCAGCTTCAAGACTCGTCTTTGTAAATATGTCCTGCTGTTCGGGGGTCAGTTTGGCCCACGTGGATTGCGATATCCAGATGCCTGTTGAAGGGCCGAGCCACAACGTTATGTTCGAGATATGCTTGGCCACTTCGTATATCTTGTAGTTGACGACCAGATCGACTGCAAACGGTGCGCAGTCGACCGCACCACGACTGAGACCTTCATAGATTTCAGGCAACGACAAGGTTACCGGGGTGCCTCCCGCCGCTTGCACCATGCGTGGCATATCTTTGCCCCAGGTGCGCATCTTCTTGCCCTTCATGCCGTCAACAGTGGTCACTGCGTCCTTGCACACCAGCTTGTATGGATTGAGATGGTGGAAAAACAGCGCCTTGATGCCGTTGCGCTTGGTCTCTTCCTGGTAGATCGGAACCTCAAGCATCACCCGTTTCATCAGTTCCGTGGCATGAGGCACTTCATCCATGGTCATCGGAATCGAGTTGGGGGCCGCATAAAACGGCATCTGTGCCGGGAAGTAACCGGGAGACATGGCGGCCATATCCACTGCACCCTGCTGCAGCAATGTCAGGTTTTCTTTCGCCTTGCCGAGTGCTTCAGCCCAGAAAATCTTGATCTTTACCTCACCATTCGTGCGCTTTTCAATTTCGTCCGCGAACCATTTGTCAATTTTGGAGCCGGCGTTGTTCTCTGTCCACTGATGGCTCATTCGCAGCGTCATTTCTGCCATGGCAGAACTTGTTCCAACCAGCAGCATTGCGATTGGCAGAGCTGCGGCAAGCAGCGTTTTTCTTAGCGTCATAACGTAGTTTCCTCCTGTGTATTATTACGCAATTGCCCGGACAATTGTTATTTTTTCATATGACGGTCTGCCCGGAACGCACCGCCATTTTTCTCAAATTGATCCGGCCCTACCCTAACCTGCCGCGACCTCCTGTTCACGAAGGGCTCGACGGTTGATCTTTCCCGTGCTTGTCAGAGGAAAGCTGTCAACGAATTCGATGAGTCTGGGATACTTGAAAATCGCCAGGTTGGTCTTGACATGATCTTGAAGAGCGCACGCCAGTTCTTCGCTTGCCACCTGACCGTCCCTGAGCCGGATGAAGGCTTTGACGACCTGGCCCCGATCCTCGTCCGGGCTGCCGATTACTGCGGCCTCTGCCACTGCTTCGTGGTGAATGAGTGCATCTTCAACTTCGGCCGGACCAATGCGAAATCCGGCGCTTTTGATGAGGTCATCATTGCGCCCGTTGAACCAGAAATAACCGTCCTCGTCGCGGTGTGCGAAATCCCCCGTGCGTATCCAGTTCCCGCACCGTATCTGGTTGGTGCGTTCCGGTTGCCTCCAGTACCCGATGAACAGCGTGGGATCGTCGTCGCTCACTGCTATTTCACCTAACGTTCCATCGGCAACCGGTGTGCCATTGTCATCGATAACGCCGACACTATGGCCGGGATAAGCCCGCCCCATGGATCCAGGCTTGATCGGCCAGAGTCGTCGACAATTGCCAATCAGATGGTTGACCTCGGTGAGACCGTAGAACTCGTTGATCGGCACGCCGAAATTGTCAGCCCAGTCAAGAACGGCACCTGGCAAGGGCTCGCCGCCAGTTCCGATGGCCCGGATTGCAAGGTCCGGCCAGTGCTTGCCCGGCTCCTTGAAAGCGGCCATTCGCTTCAGCGCCGTTGGGGTCAGAAAGCAGTGGGTAATCCCGTGTCGGGCCATGAAGCCGAATGCCCAATCCGCCGAAAAGCGCGTCGAGCCGGCTACGACCGTTTGGCCGAAATACCATCCTGTCAGCATGACGTTGAAAATTCCGGCAACCCATGACCAGTCGGAAACTGTCCAAAGCACGCGGCCGCGATCGTTCATCTCCATTTCATAGAACAAGGATACAGACGCAAGGTAGCCGCGCAAAAGTGCTTGCCGGTGCAGAATGCCTTTTGGCATCCCGGTAGAGCCTGAAGTGTACAACAGCAAGGCCGGATCATCCGCGTTAGTCGCTTCGATGACGAAATCGGCAGCCTCGGTGTCCAGCGCCGTTTCGAAAGAGGACTCGCCGTCAACACATCCGCCGGAGACGATGATTACACAGTCTTGCGCGAGTTTATCGTGAACGTCGGCAACCCGGTCCCAAAGCAGGCGCTGGGTTACAACCGCCGATGCCTGACAGTCGTCGAGCACATGAGCGCTGGCGTCAGGGCCGTAAAGCTGCGACAGGGGGGCCACAATTGCACCCAGTTTGTAAGCTGCCAGGTGGGCCAGGGCCGTCTCCAGTCCCTGCCCGCAAAAACAGGCAACTACATCGCCACGGCCCACTCCCATGGTGCGCAGATAGGCCGCAAACTTGCTCGAGAGGCGCGAAAGGTCAGCATACGTGTAGGTTTGGACAGGGCCATCTTCCAAATCGCAGATCAGAGCCACTGCATCGGCATTGGCGCCCCGGGCGTGACGGTCAACCGTATCTTCCGCCATGTTGTAGGAATTCAGTGGTGGAATTTGGAAATTTGCTACCAGTGACGCATAACTTGGATCATCGCCCAAAAT
>JBDNEZ010000330.1:0-4473 GCA_041690095.1 Anderseniella sp. | reverse complement strand
GGCGACCAGCGTGGTCCTGAAGCGGTCTTCCCGCTCGGGCTCTTCCGGCAACTCGAGGACGACGCGGGCAACGGTGTCGCCGGCCAATTCCACTGCAACGAGGTCTACCGTGCCGAGGTCGATCCTGTCGCCCACGGTAAGGGCCTGACCGAATTCATTTTCGAAGATGTCTGCCGCGCTAAGCCCCTGATACTGTTCAGGCAGCTGGATTTTATATTACTCAGCCAGCAGATCAAGGGCCACGGTTCCGTCGAATGTGAAGCCCAGCACGTCGGTGGTCTTCAATGCTGGTGCCAATGCATCAAAAAGCTTGTCCAGCCGGTTGATCTGATCCGGCGGGACGAGAAAATATCCATAATCGCCAGGCGTCAGAGGACCGGCCTGTTCGGGAGAAAAAACACCTTCGCCGCGCACCACGAACACCGGCTTCAACCATACTGGCGAATAGGCCATGGCGAGATAGGCGCTGCCGGGTTCGATCGGATAGGCAACCAGCTCAACCTGCTGCTGGCCGGGCAGATCAATCTCAAATCGTTGCACACTCGGAGTGGTATCAGGCAACGCCAGGTTAAGGCGTCGGGCCGACCAGGCCAGCGATGTGCCTTGCGCAAGCAGTGAAACCAGCACCACGACGAAGGCAAGGTTGAAAAACAGTTGCGAACCGGGAATACCGGCCAGCACCGGCAAGGTTGCGAGAAATATCGACACCGCACCGCGCAAGCCCACCCACGAGACATACAGCGTTTCCGTGGTTGTAAAGCGGAACGGCGCGAGGCAAAGCCAGACCGCCACCGGCCGCGCCACCAGCATCAGGAATGCCGCGATCAGAATTGCGGTATACGAGTAATCAGCCATCTTGCTCGGCGTCACCAGCAGGCCCAGCACAACGAACATGACCAGCTGTGCCATCCAGGTGGCGCTATCGAGGAAATTGAGTATCGAAGGAAATCCGCGTACCGGGCGATTGCCGAGGACCAGGCCAGCCAGATACGCCGCAAGGAAGCCGCTTGCACCGATTGCGGCAGCTCCCGAATAGATCAGCACGGCCGATGCCAATACAAACAGAGAGTGCAGGCCGGCAGGCAGCAGCATCCGCGCCAGGATCGTCACCAGCAGGAAGCCGCCGGTAACGCCAACCAGTGCGCCGAGCGCAAACTGCTGAATGAACAGAACCAGCATCCCGCCAACTGGATTGACCGCAGTATCCGTTGCGCTCAACAGCGCCAGTTCGAGCAAAGCCAGGGTCAGGAACAAGGCCATGGGATCGTTGGTGGCGGATTCGGTTTCCAGCAGCGTGCCGACGCGGCGTCGAAGCTTGAGCCCCCCTGCCCGCAGCAGAAAGAACACCGCAGCCGCGTCAGTCGAAGCAACGATCGCTCCGAGCAGCAGGCTGACTATCCAGGCAAGTCCGATGGCGTAGTGCGCAAACAGGCCGGTCAGACCGGTGGTAACCAGAACGCCGACAGTCGACAGGGCCAGTGAGGGCGCTGCGACGGAACGGATATTGGCAAGCCGGGTACGCATACCACCGTCAAACAGGATGACGGCCAGGGCACCGGATCCTATCAGGTAGGCGATGATGTAATTGTCGAAGCGCAGACCACCTGGTCCATTTTCGCCCAACAACATTCCCAGCCCGAGGAACACCAGCAGCAAGGGCGCCCCGAAGCGCATGGCGACCACGCTCGTGATCACGCCAAGCACGATCACGGCTGCGGCTGCCAAGAGAATCAGGTTGTTGAAGTCAAGTCCCTGCATTGATCACCATTTGCTTCAAGCACTTTGAGTCGCTCACCAATCGCTGAACAGCTCCCGGTGCTAGTCATGCTGCCCTGCGCACTTGCTGAACGGCCCGACTTTGCTCAATTGACTGCCAATTGGCCACGACCGGCAGAGAGCCTCCAATGGAAGAACCCGGTCACTAGAGTAATTTTATCTGATCAGATAATGCTCCTGCCGGTGATCCGGATTACCACGTCGATGCGCAAGTTTGCAGGAAACCTTTCGGTTTTCAAGAACTTGCAACACTGCCGCCGGGCAAATTGATCATATCCGTCGAGAGCTGAATTTGAGGCTACGCCACCGCCATGCGAGATGGTGGTCCATCTGAGGTGAAAATCAGTGTCATTTGCAGGTAAAGCCTGCCACCTCAACACATTTGCGGCACAGGCCCATGCAACGGCCATTGTCACCTGTAAAGTATTGTCAGTAAAGGAGTTCTATCGGGTCGCTGAGGGCAACCTGAAGGGTTATTGTAGCTCCAGGGAGGCTACCTGATCCGACACAATACCATTAACCGGCAGCGAGACATCTGCGGTAAATATCCATTGGTTGTTGTCGGCCGGCGCGGCCACAGCATACGTGCCACTGTTGGTGATCACAGGCTCAACCATGGCGTGCAATACCGGTCCGATCACGCCATATCCTACAGTCAGGGCAGAGACGACCGTGAACGTCAGAAGCTTTATTCGAAAATGTCGATAATGTGTTTCCATACCATGTAAATGCACAAGGCCGGCTTTGGTTCCCGACCCGGCTTGACGATCATGCTGTAATGGTCAGTTGCTTTGGTATCAGTGCGGAGATTTTTAGTTGATGTTGCAGGCGACCGTACGCGATTAAAGTTGCCGGCAAACTATTCGCAGAGCCTGTAACCACCTCGCCGGATCGCCAGATCCAGATGAAAGTGATTGGCATGTGCTGCGTTCGCCCCTGGCCCGAGCACGGTAGTGAAATACTTGCAGGCAGACGATCGGGTCGCCGCCTGAAATCTTGCTGCCTCATCAACACCATTGGAATGAGGTTGCACCGGCAGCGTCAAACCACTGGCAGCTTCGAACGCCATAACATCGATGCCATTGCCAAATGCATGTTCGGAAAATTTTCCGGATCCGGAATTATTTCGGCGCCGGCACTGGTAAGAGGTGGAAATCTCGATGGTTGCAATTTCGTCATTGAGAAAATTGCGGGCGGCGGGAGACACAGCGGACTCAACCCAGTTGTCCAAAGCCAGAACCGTTGCACAATTGAGCACGGGAGACCCGGTAACTTCAGCTTCTGACGATAATCTGGTGACCCTGATTGGTCGCATGATTCCACATGGTGGAAGATCGATTTTTGGGGGAAGAATTTCAAACTCGACACCACGCTCTTCAAGTTGAGCCACACAAGCCTTGAAAACTTCGGCGTCGTAAACGGGTCGGGTTTGAGAAGCGACCACAAGTTTGGGTTTATCTTTCCTGGAGGGTTTCGCTTGCGGCTTGGCCGGCACTGTTTCCTGCATTTCCGGCTTCGGCCGTGGCACCGGCACATCGTCGCGCATGGCCGCAACAGCTGGTTGCGCAAGCAATGCGCCTGAGGCGCAAACAATGCCGATGGTCCACACTCTGAAGGACGATAGAGTCACTCGACAAACTCTACCGTGGCGCCGCGCGAGACAATCTGTGCGAGTTCGTGCGCATCCCAATTGGTCAAGCGGACACAACCATGCGACTGAGTCTTGTCTATTTCAGAGGGGTCAGGCGTGCCGTGGATGCCGTAAGTCGGTTTGCTGAGGTCTATCCAGACATTGCCAACAGGTCCGTTCGGCCCCGCAGGCAGCGTCAGCGCTTCGGTGTTGTCTCCCTGAGTGAAGTTGACGGCAGGATTATAGCTGTAGGTCGGATCTATTGCGATCGCATCGACAGTATGCGTTCCCGACGGACTCGGGGTCTGATCACTGCCCACACTGGCTGGATATTGCACAACCAGTTTACCGGATGAATCAAACGCCTTCAGACTGCCCGTCTGTTTCGATATCTCGATTCTCTCTACCTTGGTGTCGGACAGGTCCTTGGCCAGAGCAGGAACAATTATTGTGGTGCCAGCCTGCGACAGGTCCGTTTCGCCGTTCAACTGCATGAACAAATCGATGTCCATGTGAAACTTTTCCGCAAGTGCTTCAGCGTAGCTTGTGTAAAACAAACCTTCCATCTTGGCCATCTCGGCATAGTCTTGCGGGATTGCGTCCACCAACTGAACCGAAACATCTTTGTCGGTGAGCACATACTCCATCATCGGCGCAGCGTTACCAGTCAACTGCTGCAGCCGTGACCAGACGGCATCGGAGGCTTCTGAAGTGACTTCCATACCTTCAACCTCCTGGAATGCCCTGATGGCCTTGCCGACATTATCGCCGTTGTAGCCATCGATGACACCCACCGAATAATGCAGGCTGTCCAGCCAGACCTGCAATTTGATAAGGGAAGGATCAGGCTCGTCGCTATTCTGAGTGCGCGATTGGAAGGAAGCTGCATTGACTGCGGCCGCTGACAGTTTGCCGGATGCGTCGGCGTGACCTGGCGTTGCCATGATCAATACCGAGAGACCGAACGCAGTTACAAAATTGGTGAATGACATTTCCCCGTCCCAAATTGTTGATTGTGCACCTCAACGTGGTGGCGGGGCGAAGGTTCCGCGGCGCACTGCAGTTTG
>JBDNEZ010000329.1:0-8426 GCA_041690095.1 Anderseniella sp. | reverse complement strand
GTGGGAGCAATTGAACCCATCTTGCTCTGGTCTCAACCGCAAAGCCCGCCGGTGTGGAAGGCCCACAATCCGGCGAGATCAATGACGAATGATTAGACGCCGAACAGCAGGATGAAGCTGATCAGCAGCCCGAACAGGCCGGTTGCTTCTGCAAGCGCGAAGCCGATGAACAGGTTGGTGCGCTGGCTGTCAGCCGCTGCCGGGTTGCGAAGTGCACCCTGCAGATAGCTGCCGAAGATGTTACCGATGCCAACACCGGCGCCGGCCATTGCAACAGCGGCGATACCTGCGCCGATCAGTTTTGCTGCTTCAGGTTCCATTTTAGAAAACTCCCGTTTAGTGATGTAGTGGAAAGGTTAAGACAAAAAACTCAGTGGCTGGGGTGCATTGCATCGTTGATGTACATGCACGACAGGATGGCGAAGATGAATGCCTGCAGGAAGGCTACGAGGAATTCAAGTCCGGTGAAACCGACCATCACGGCCAGCGGAACAACGCCTGCCCATCCCAGTGCGACGACGAAAGCGGCGAACACTTTCAGCATGGTGTGGCCGGCCATCATGTTGGCAAACAGACGCACAGACAGGCTGACCGGACGTGACAGGTAGGAAATGATTTCGATCGGCACCAGCAGGGGCAGCATGACCGCCGGTGTGCCGGAAGGCGCGAACAGCTTCAGATAGCCGAGGCCGTTCCTGTAAAAGCCATAGACGGTTGCGCCGAGCCAGACCGTGGCCGCAAGCGCAAACGTCACGATGATGTGACTGGTGACCGTGAACGGATGCAGCACCACCGGCAGGGTGAACAGGCCCAGCATGTTGGCGCCGAGAATGAAGCAGAACAGCGTCAGAATGAAAGGAAAGAACTTGCGTCCTTCGTCGCCCATAGTGTCGCGCACCATGTTCGAGATGAATTCATAGATGATCTCGCCAACCGACTGCAGCCGGCCCGGTACGATCCGTTTGCCGCCCAGCAGAAGCAACGCCGACACTGCTGCAACCGTCAGCACCATCCACAGGCTGGAATTGGTGAATGACACATCAAGGCCACCAATCTTGATCGGAATGATGCGAGAAATCTCGAACTGGTGCATCGGGTCGAGCGCAAGCCCGCCTTCGCTGCCTTGTGAAGTAGTACTGGCCACGCATCCAGCCCCTTTTTAAATCAATTGACCCGGTCGATGCACCTGACGCTGCTCGTCAGGCCAAAACATCAATCATCGTCGTCTTCGATTGCCGATGGCAAGTCGGACCTGGGAACAGATCCGTCACCACCACTGGATTGCGTGATCCTATAGACGTTCATGACGCCAGCGGCAACACCCAGAAAGAAGAACAGGATAAGAAACCACGGCTTGCTGTCCAGCCATTTGTCGAGACCCCACCCTACTGCAACCCCGACGACCACTGCTGCAACCAGCTCCGTGGTAATCCGAAAAGCAAATCCAAATGCGTTGGATTGCCGTTGCCTGGGCCTGCTGCGCTCGTCCACAGTGACTTGCGCTTTCTTCAGACGGTCTCCAAGTTTCTCAAGTCGCTCGGGCGAAGGTCTGTCACGATCGCCACCCATGCGCCTGCTCCTGAAGGTGTTGAGGCAGTTTCAGGATCACAAAACCCCTAAAACCGGGCCGGATAATAGGTTTGGCCCCATTTGCTGTCAAGTTTGAATCTTGGTATTCAAGCCTATGAAATATCTCGGTTTTTTCTCGTTATTCCGGTGTGCGGCAATTCGCCTTGAACCGGCAGTGGCGTGATTACATCCAGATAGCCACATCAAACCAAACTCCATCGATTTGCGTCAGCTCGCCTCGCGCAGGCTTTCTGCCGTCTCCAGATCAACCGATACCAGCTGGCTGACGCCGCGTTCCATCATGGTAACCCCGAACAGCCGGTTCATCCGGGCCATGGTCAGGCTATGGTGAGTGATGATCAGGAAACGCGTATCGGTGCGCTCCAGCATGGCATCGAGCAGATTGCAGAACCGTTCGACATTATGGTCGTCGAGCGGTGCATCGACTTCATCGAGCACACAGATCGGCGACGGATTGGTCATGAACACTGCAAAGATCAGCGCCATGGCAGTCAACGCCTGTTCCCCGCCTGACAACAACGAAAGCACGGTCGGCTTCTTGCCGGGCGGATTGGCGATCAGTTCAAGACCGGCTTCCAGCGGATCATCTGATTCGACCAGTTTCAACTCTGCCTTGCCGCCGCCGAACAGGGTTTCGAACAGCGAGCCGAAATTGGCATTGACTCGGTCGAATGCCTCAAGCAGGCGGATGCGTCCTTCCCGGTTCAGGGTCGAAATACCGTGGCGCAGCTTGCCGATGGCCTGCACCAGATCATCGCGTTCGGTGATCATGGTTTCGACCTGGGTCGAGATTTCAGCCGCTTCGTCCTCGGCGCGCAGATTGACCCCGCCGAGACGCTCGCGCTGATCCTTCAATGTTGCCAGCTTGCGTTCGGTGTCCTCGGTGGAGGGCATGTTTTCGAGGTCCAGACCGGCACGCTGGCTGACGTCTTCGGGCTTGCACTCGAGTGCCTCGCTGATGCGCTGGGTCGCTTCGGCAACGCGCGCCTCTGCGGCTTCAGAGCGCGCACCGACGCGGGCGTGCTCTTCACGGGTCTTGCCAAGCGCCTCGCCTGCCTCGCGCAGTTCATGATCACGGCTGCGCAGGTTGTTTTCAGCTTCGGCCAGCAGATCGGCTGCGGTGTTGCGTTCGGCTTCCGCCTCGCCTGCTGCGTTCATCAGCTTGTTGCGTTTTATGTCAAACTGCCGCGGCAGGTCGGCCAGCGCCGACAGGTCATTGCGCAATGACGTGGCGCGTCCCTCCAGCTCTTCGATCTGGCCGCTGGCGCGCTTTGCGCGGTCGGTCCACTGGTTGCGTTCCTGGCCGATAGCTGCAAGGCGTTCGGTGCGGGTCCTGGCTTCGCGTTCCAGCCCGTCATGTGTGGCACGCGCCTCGGTATAGGCAGCGCGGTGCGTGTCAACACCGATCCGCAGTGCCCGCAATTGCTCTTCCGCGCCAACTGTCGGGGCAAGGCCGGATTTCTCGGTTGCAACCTGCTCGAGCGATGTCCGGGTTTCTGCAACTTGGGTTTCGATGCGCCTGGCGGTCTCTTCCAGTACCGATGCCTGACGCAACTGCTCGCCGGTTACCTTTTCGTGCTCCGACAAGGCTTTACGGGCAATCTCGACGGCCGCGGTGGCTTCACGCCAGGTCTGGCGGCCGGTACGTTCGGCCTGTTCGGCCCGTTTGACGATCTCGCGGGCTTGTTCCAGCCGCGCCCGGATGGTTTCAGTTGCAGCCGACGCAACAGCGCTTTCTTCCTGGAGCACGCCAAGCCGGTTGCGTTCCGCCAGCCGTTTGGCGGCAGCGGTTGGTGCATCGGCAGCAGCGGTGTAGCCGTCCCAGCGCCACAGGTCGCCTTCAACCGACACCAGCCGCTGGCCGGGGGTCAGGCCGGCCTGCAGTCTGGCACCATCCGCCTTGTCGACTACTGCGACAAGCTGCAACCGGCGGGCAAGGGCCGCAGGTGCTTTCACCACATCTGCCAATTGCTTCAGACCTGACGGCAGTGCCGGCACATTGTCCAGCGCCGGCAGGGCGCGCCAGTGCACCGGGGCTGCTTCATCGGCCGGTGCATCAATGTCATCACCGAGCGCTGCGCCAAGTGCCGTTTCATAGCCGGCGTCCACTTTCAGCGCGTCGATCAATGGCGGCCACAATTCATCATCGGCCACGTGCAGCAGCTTGGTGAGCGTGCGGACTTCCGTGGTCACGCTTTCGGACTTGCGTCTCGCCTCGTCATAGGCCTGGTGGATTTCCGCCTGCGTGGTCCTGGCCTTCTGCAGGGTTTGTTCTGCCGCTATGGCTGCCGTTTCAGAAGATGCGGCGTGGCCAATGGCTGAGTCTATTGAACCGCTCAAGCTGGCGGTGGCATCATCTCCGCCGGTCTCAGCGACAATGGCTGCATGCTTTTCGCGGGTCCGTGCAAGGTCGGCTTCATCACGCGCGATGCGTGTTTCAAGTTCACCGATCTGGCGCGCAATGGCATTGTGGCGGGCGACCAGTTCCGACAGCCGCGCGTTGGCTTCGTCCGCGCCGGACTGTGCCTCGGCGAGTTTTTCCGCTTCCGCCTGCAGGGCTTTGGCAGCAGCACCTCTGGCCTCGCCATCATTACCTGCGGCAGCTTCCAGCACTGCCTGTTCGTCCGCCAGCCGCTTCATCACCCCATCAGTGTCGCCAAGCAGTTCTTTTTCGCGGGCCAGGTCGCGGTTGATCTGTTCTATGCGGCCTTCAATTTCAGCGCGGCGTTCGAGCGATTGCTTTTCATCGCGCTCAAGTCCTTCGCGCTCCAGCGTTATGCGTTGCAGGACCGCAGCCCGCACCGCTTCGGTCTCGCGCAGTTTGGGCAGCGTTTCGGATGCCTGATCGCGCATGCGGGTCATTTCGGATACCGCACGGGTCTGTTCACCCAGCACGCGGGTCAATCCGGACAGACTGTTGTTTTCAGCTTCAACCGCAGTGCGCGCGTCTTTCCAGGCCAGGTAAAGCCCGGTTGCTTCCAGCCGTCTGATCTCCGACGACAGTTCCTTGTAGCGCACTGCCTGACGGGCCTGGCGTTTCAGGCTCTGCAACTGGTTTTCAAGCTGCGCCAGCACATCTTCCAGTCGTTCCAGGTTGGTCTCGGCAGCCCTCAGCTTGAGTTCGGCTTCATGGCGCCGCGTATGCAGACCGGTAATGCCGGCAGCCTCTTCGAGAATGCGGCGGCGGGCCTGCGGCTTCGAAGATATGATCTCGCCGATCTGGCCCTGCCGCACCAGGGCGGGAGAGCGCGAGCCGGTGGAGGCATCGGCAAACAGCAATTGCACATCGCGGGCGCGGACATCCTTGCCGTTGATGCGATACGCCGACCCTGCGTCACGCTCGATGCGCCGCGAGATTTCCAGCTGATCAAACCCGTTGAAGGCAGGTGGCGCATCATGGTCGTCATTGTCCAGCGTCAGCATGACCTCGGCCATGTTGCGCGATGGCCTGCCGGATGTGCCGGAGAAAATCACGTCCTCCATGCCCGAACCGCGCATGTTCTTGTACGAGCTTTCGCCCATCACCCAGCGCAGTGCTTCAAGCAGGTTGGATTTGCCACAGCCGTTCGGCCCGACAACGCCGGTCAGGCCGGGCCGGATTTCCAGCTCGGTTGGTTCGACAAAAGATTTGAAGCCCGACAGCCGCAGCTTGGAGAACTTCATCGGCGACCTCACCCCTCATAAACTTGGCCTGAACCGGCCTGATAGTGCTCGTACATCACACCTGAGGGTGATTCTTGGCCGGTTCAGCCTGATTCGTCTGCAAGGGGAAGCATCAACCTGAAGGGTTTTCCCCGGTAATTTCCGGGAATCCAACCTGTCAGGAAGAAGCTGCCGCCTCGATTGCCTCGCGGAAATTCGCAATATTGTTGCTGCCTTCCAGTTTTACGCCGTTTACATAGAAGGTCGGCGTCGCCTGGACATCAAACTTCTCCGCACCGTCCTTGCGGATGGCGAGAATGCCCTTGGCCAGGTCTTCGTTCTTCAGGCAGGCATCGAATTCCGCTTCGCCAAGTCCGGCAAGCTTGGCCATTTTCAGCAATTCAGCCCGGGCATTGGGACCAGCCCAGGTTTTTTGCTGCTCATAGATCAGGTCCAGCATGCCGAAATACTTGTCGTCAGGAACACAACGGGCAACCATGAAGGCCGCCAGAGCCAGGTCATCAAGCGGGAATTCCCGTGAAATGAACTTGATCTTGCCGGTATCGATGAATTCCGACTTGAGTTCCTTGAAGGTGCCGGTATGGAACGCCGCGCAATGCGGGCAGGTGGCCGAAGCATATTCAACCACGATCACCTTGGCGTCATCCGGGCCGAGCGTCTTGTCGCCCAGCGCCGGTGTAGCATGCATCTCGGCCGCCGAAAAACTTTGCGCGAACGCGCTGGCGGAAAACGCAGCCGTGGCGCTTGCCGCGATTGCCGAGAGAGCCAGGCCCTGGCTGAATATACGTCGATTTAGTTTCATGATGACTTCTACCTACTGGATGTTGGGGGTTGTGGCGAGCCGGAAATCCGGCTGTGGAGAACTTTTCGTGGTTTGGGATTACTGCGCCGGCTTGATTGTGGCTGCAGCCTGTGCAAGCGCCCCGCTGCCGAGCCGGGTCAGCGCGGCCTTGAGTTCACTGTCTTCTATAGAGCCGGTTTTCTGCCGCACGCTGTCCATCACGTCTGCAGACGGGCTTGCCGTTGGCAGTGCTGCGGGCTTGTCGCGATGGGCGCGTGTGCCCTGCACGATTTTCAGCCTGGCAACCGCGTGATAGCCAAAAAACCCATTGATGCGCTCGGCAATGGCAACGGTTTCATAACTCAGCGCAAGCCCGGCGCCGTGATCTGCGCGTATCGTCAGGGTGGCGCCTTCGGTCTGGCGGTGCGACTTGTCGCGGCCTTTCGGCCATACCATGCGCTCCGGCGAGCATCGCGCGGCAACGTCCTCGCCGACAATGGCAGCCCACTGTGCTACCAGTTCGCCCTGGGCAAAGCCGTACTGCTCGAAGGCAGGCCGCGTAATCCGGCGGAAATGATGATCAAGACTTTTCATATGTTACATTTTGATCTTGCGTGCATGAACCTGTGCTGAATGATAGCGCAACAACGGCTCCGGGAATTCACATGTCTGTTATGTTGCAAGAAGTTAATGATGACAACATGTCCAGCGCAAACAATCTGCTGCCGGGGCAGTTGCTGGACTGGTACGACGGCCATGCCCGCACCCTGCCATGGCGGGCCCAGCGCGGCGAGGGCGCCGATCCATATCGCGTCTGGTTGTCGGAAATCATGCTGCAGCAGACGACGGTTGCAACCGTCGGGCAATATTTCATCGCCTTCACCGGACGCTGGCCATCGGTGACGGATCTGGCGCAGGCACACCTTGACGACGTGCTGCGAGAATGGGCCGGGCTGGGATATTACGCGCGTGCCCGCAACCTGCATGCCTGCGCCAGGGCTGTGGTGGCAGACCATGGCGGCAGGTTTCCCGACACTGAAGCAGGCTTGCTGAGCCTGCCGGGAATAGGGCCCTATACGGCTGCCGCCATTGCCGCCGTTGCATTCAACCGCACAGCCGCTGCCGTTGACGGCAATGTGGAACGCGTGATGTCGCGATTGCGCGCCATCGAAACGCCGTTGCCTGCGGCCAAGCCTGAAATCAGGGCGCGCACGCTGGAGCTTGTACCGGCCGGGCGCCCGGGTGATTTTGCCCAGGCGCTAATGGACCTGGGCGCAACCATATGCACGCCGAAAAACCCCAACTGCCTGCTGTGTCCGTGGATGCAAGCCTGCCGGGCCCGCGAGATGGGCATCGCCGAAACCCTGCCGGTCAAGGCGCCGAAGAAACAACGCCCGGTTCGCAAAGCCCGCATTTTCTGGGCACAACGTTCAGATGGCGCAGTACTGATGCGCCGGCGCGAAGAAAAAGGCCTGCTCGGCGGCATGCTCGAGTTCCCGTCTTCCGGCTGGGCCACCGGCAAGGACCAGGCCGACCTGGCACCGCCTTACCAGTCCGGCTGGACCAGCACGCAGGAAAAGGTCGAACACACGTTCACGCATTTCCACCTGGTGCTGGAACTGCATCGCACCGACGAGGTGTTCGACGGTTTTCCCCCATACGCCGGCGACTGGCGCTGGGTAGCACACCACGAACTGGCCACCGAAGCCCTGCCCACCGCCATGAAGAAAGTTGCCGTTGCCATGCTTGGCTCAGACGTGTTCAGGAAGGTTAGAGGCTGAACTGGTTGCCGCTCAAAGGCTATCACGCTGGTCCATTCACCTAATAATTGCGCCGCGCTTTAGCTTGAGTTCAATCTAATGGCGGCGGTCAATCTCTCGCCGCCAGAGACTAGTCGGTCGCAGGACGTCCCACGTGCAGAGGCTTTCGCGCTTGCATAATGGCATGCTGCCTTGGCCCGGTTGCCACAGGTGTGCGTACTGCACTAAAGGGAAATTTCGGCCCATTGCTGCCGTTTATTGTAGACCAAGATGCTGGACCGCAGCTGCTTTACAGCTGTCATTGAAGAGCATCCGTTTTCGACTTACCCTCGACCTAGACCATTAACCTCAGGATGTTTTAATGACTTTTAATCATGCCTTTTTTGAAGAACGGCTTTACGAAGATCAACCCAATCGCGCAAAAGACAATCGGTCGCCGTTCCAGTGAGACCGTGCGCGTATCATGCACTCTGCTGCGTTTCGGCGATTACAAGGCAAGACCCAAGTTATGGGCACGGGAGAAGGCGATTTCCACCGAACACGGCTGACCCATTCCATCGAAGTGGCGCAAATCGGCTATGGCTTGCTGGAAGTTCTGCAAGTAAATAAGGCGATCCTCCCTGCGGCTGTGC
>JBDNEZ010000328.1:0-12806 GCA_041690095.1 Anderseniella sp. | reverse complement strand
GTTTGAAGCAGACCGAACCACTGGCCGGCGTGCCAACTCAGCCGGCTTTTCTTGAAGTGCTGAAAGCAACTCAAACACAGGATACTGCCCAGCACACTACAACCAATCTGTATCTGCTCAGCCTTGACCGCCTTAAACGAGTCGAACAGAAGCTGGGAAATTCGGCGGGCAACCTGATGCTGAAACTGGTTGCAGAAAGATTGCGACTGGCCTGCGGTGACAGCGTTGTTTGCGCACATATAGACGGCGATACTTTTGGGGTCATAGCTGATGAGACAACCGGCAGTCGCCTGCACAACGCACTGCTGAAAGTGTTCCTGCAGCCCTTCACCTCCGGCCACACCGTCGTCCGGCTATCAGCCAGCATTGGAGCAGCCACATCAACCGCAGGCATTCACAGCAGTGACCAGATCTACCGTCACGCCGAAATGGCGCTGCGCGCTGCAAAAACCAATGGCGGCAATCAACTGGTCACCTACGACAGCGATACGGTGATAGAACTTCGTGAAATTGACCGCATTGCGACAGCTGTTGAAGACGCCTGGGAGAGGGAACAGTTCGAGTTGCATTATCAGCCGGTGGTAGACTCAAAAACCCGAAAATTGTGCAGCTTCGAAGCCCTGTTACGCCTGACCACCCCAGACGGCGAGCAAATTGGCCCTGACAAATTCATCCCCGTTGCAGAACGCATCGGCCGCATCGAGGAAATCGGCCTGTGGACACTGCGCGAGGCCTGCAAGACAGTTGCCGGGTTGCCAGCCCACATCAACATGGCCGTCAATTTGTCGGTTCAGCAATTCAACTCCGGAAATCTTGTTTCGGAAGTATCGGAAATCATCAAGGATACCCGCATTGATCCCGGCCGGATTGAGCTGGAAGTCACCGAAGGTATCTTGATTACAGATACCGATCCGGTATTCGAGCAGCTGGTGCAGTTACAGGCACTGGGTATCAAGATTGCCCTGGATGACTTTGGAACCGGGTATTCCAGTCTCAACTATTTGTGGCGGTTCAATTTCGACAAACTGAAAGTTGACCAGGCATTCATTCGCGCCTCCGACTACAATCCGAAAGCCAGGGTCCTGCTGGCCAAGATTATCGAGGTTGGACGCCTGCTGGACATGCAGGTTACAGCCGAAGGAATTGAGACCGAAGTTCACGCAAAGCGGGTTGCAGACCTTGGTTGTGATTTTTCGCAAGGCTATCTGTTCGGAAAAGCCATCCCGCAAACCTCACTGGCATCGGTTGTGATCAGCGAATTCGCTGAGTACATACGCCATAAAACCGGGGGTCAGGCAAACGTCGACCCTATTGAAATGAAAATAGCTTGACCGCACACCGCAGTTTCTACCTTACCTGGTCTTCGAACGGATCTCGCATCAAGATGGTATCTTCGCGCTCGGGGCTGGTCGACAACAGGGCGATCGGACAATCAATCAGCTCTTCAATCTGGCGCACATACTTCACTGCCTGAGCCGGGAGTTCCGCCCACGAACGCGCGCCTGCTGTTGTATCACTCCAACCTTCAAAACTGGAATACACCGGCTCTACACGCGATTGCGCACCCTGGCCCGCCGGCAGTCGTTCAACGGTCTCGCCGTCAAGCTTGTAGCCGGTGCAAACCTTGATTTCCTCGAAACCGTCCAGCACATCAAGCTTGGTCAGTGCAATCCCGGAAATACCGGATGTCTTGATTGCCTGGCGCACCATCACCGCGTCGAACCAGCCGCAGCGCCGCTTGCGCCCCGTAACCGTGCCGAACTCGCGGCCGCGTTCACCAATTTTCTCACCGGTATCGTCAAACAGTTCAGACGGAAATGGTCCCGAGCCAACCCGCGTCGTGTAGGCCTTGGCAATGCCAAGCACGTAATTGAGCATGTCAGGACCAACGCCTGAACCGGTTGCCGCCTGTGCCGCGACCGTGTTGGATGAGGTCACAAACGGATATGTGCCGTGGTCGATATCCAGCATGATGCCTTGTGCGCCTTCAAACAGCACACGTTTCTGTTGCCGTCTCGCATCATCAAGCAGGCGCCATGTTGTGTCCATGTACGGCAGGATACGCGGCGCTATGGCCAGCAGCTCTTCGCGCAGCACGCGTCCGTCCACTTCAGCTTCACCAAGCCCGCGCCGCAATGCATTGTGATGCGCCAGCAGCCGTTCGATCTTGTTCTCAAGTGTGTCCTTGTTCTTCAGGTCATAGACGCGGATGGCACGCCGGCCCGTCTTGTCTTCGTAGGCCGGGCCAATGCCACGACCGGTGGTGCCGATCTTGCCGGCCCCGGCGGCTGCTTCACGCATACCGTCCAGTTCACGGTGCAACGGCAGGATCAGCACTGCATTTTCCGCAATCCGGAGATTCTGCGGCGATACCTCCACTCCTTGCGATATCAGCCGGTTTATCTCGTCATCCAGAGCCCATGGATCAATCACCACCCCGTTGCCGATAATCGACAGCTTGCCGGGTCGCACAATGCCGGATGGCAGCAGGGAAAGTTTGTAGGTCACCCCGTCAATGACGAGCGTGTGGCCGGCATTGTGTCCACCCTGAAACCGCGCGACTACATCCGCGCGTTCAGACAACCAGTCAACCAGTTTGCCTTTGCCCTCATCACCCCACTGAGCACCAACCACCACTACATTTGCCATGTTCAGGCCCACCTGCATTGCATCAAGAAAAAGCGAACGGCCCTCACCGCGTTCAAGCAGCAGGGCCGTTACAAGTCTTTACACTGCCACCGGCCTGTTTGGAAAGCAAAATGCCTGCTGCGCAGTGCCGCAGCGCCAACAGCCTGTGGACAGTTCCCGATTGGAGCAACCAAGCCTCCGGCGACAGCATGCTGTTGCTCACGCAAGCCACTAAAACTCCTCCGGGTCATGGACCCAGACCTACCGCGGGATCACCAGCTTCATCTGGGACGGATGCACGACCGAATAGCCAAACGTGACTTCCGATCTGGCATCTGGCTCCAGCGTGACTTCCCAGACCACAATTCCTCTTTTGTTATCGGGTTCAGTCAGGCTTGGCTCTGTCGTTTCGCGCAGCATGTCCACAATGATCTCTTCATGCGTGGAATACGGCATTCTGTCGGTCACGTGCACCTGAACGGGAAACCTGTGAAGGTTTTCTAGACTGGTCACATAGCGGCGTCTCAATGTGCTCTGCTCGGTAATGATTCCGCTGGAGCCTGCCGTGTTTTCAACCTCACGCCGGATGATGCGAACCAGGTCATCGCGGCCAAACCCGAGCTCCACTTCTTCACCGGGTGCGATCTGGCGCATACGCGATTTGCCCGCGAACACTCCATCACGGAACAAAGACACCTCACCGGCCAGCAGTGGTGTCTCGCCGGCAATCTTGAACACGCCGGTCAGATAGCCGATCGGATCAATGTGCGGCGCCGTATCAACGCGTATGACAGGTTCAATCGTTCTGGAACCAATGCGAACGGATTTCAGCGCTCCGCTGTTTGGCACACTTGTTCGTCCTGCAATTGAATACACCGCATGAAATCCGGCGTTCACCATTTCAGCCTGCCGGCGCAGCACCGGCGCTGGCGCTGCAAGCCCTGCGACGGTTTTTGATTTCAGCATCCGTGAATCGGGCGCGTCAGACATGTTCTCGAGCGCATCTTGTTCAGCTTGCTTAGTCTCCGGGCGCGGGGTAATGGGGAGCGGCTTGAGGATTGGAGATGATGTGCGGCCGGTAACCGTGGCTGTGGAAAGCTTCAGCGCCACGCCGTCCCATGCTTCGCCGGAGCGCTGAAATACCAGGGCGCGCTGTACCAGGTTCAGCGCCGCCGGTTTTCCGTCTGCCGGCAATTTCAGGCGTGCATCGTACACCGGACGCCAGCCCGCATCAGCTACTGTGTACTTAACCGACAGTGTCAGCCTTGCAGGCGCGGATGCGCTGACTTGAACAGCAACTCTTGTCCGCGCATTGGGCGTGGCTGCAAGCAATTCCAGTTGATGTCTTACAACCTGCTCGCGCTTGCCGATCTGCTTGATTGCGTGTTGTGCCTCCAGTACTATTGAAGAGATGTCCGACAACTCACGACTGGTCAGCAGCAGCAGATTTCCGATCTGTTCAGGCGACATAGCCGGACTGTCACCACCGGCAAACGGCGCGGCGCCGTGGCCGCTGGTCAGTCGCTCAAGCGTTGCGCGGCGAAACTCGGAGTCAATCCGCACACGTTCATGCCGTGCCCGATCCCGCGCCAGTGCGTCGAGCTCTTCTTGCAGGGATCGGCGCTTGCCGCTTGCCTGCTGTTCTGGATCAAGCGCAATCCGGGACACATCAACAGTGCCGATCTGCACATCGCTGGCTGACACACCGTCGACCTGTACCGATGCCGGCAGGATACCTTGTGGCAGCGTATCGAGAATCACTTCATGCGTGCCGGCGGGCAGTTCAACATCCCCGGTGCGCGTCAGTTGGGCACCTCGGGGATTAACTGTAACTTCCGCAAGATCAAGCTCGCTTCGTATCTCGTTCGCCAGGGCAGGTGCAAGATACAAGGCGATAAAAACACCGGATAGCAGTACGCGATGCAGTTTCATGATTTGATTTTCCTCAAAGTCGCCACTCTCGACCTGCACTAGGATATGCTAGATTGGGCGAAACTGCGGCGCTATACCAAAGGAAAACCATATCTTGTTACGTGGAAGATTAACGCCCGCCCAGATTGGGCTGACAATCCTGACCATCACAGCCGGTCAAATGCCGGCGCGTGCGGAAGAAGACCAAGCTTACATCAAACGAGGTCAGGAACTGGCGCAGTTATTGTGCATTCGATGTCATGCGATTGCCGGTCCCGGGCCCGGCACAGAGGAAAAATCGCCGCCGTTTTCGACCCTTGTGTCGAAACTGACACTGGAAGGCATCGCAGATCAGTTACTCGTGGGCCTGCCCCTGGGCCACGAACCAATGCCCAAATGGCAATTTTCAGAACAGCAGGTCGAAGACCTGCTGTTCTATATAGAATCGGTCAGCGCAGAAGACTAATACCACTCAAAATGTCAGGCGCTTGGCCTGTTGCACTTGCGGCAAAGCCTCGATCCGGGCCAGCAGATCTGGCGTCACCTGCCCGTCAATTTCCGCCAGGCAGATGGCGTTGCCGCCGGCTTGGTCACGACCGAGATTAAAAGTTGCAATATTGACACCGGCATCACCGAGCAAACGGCCGAACGCGCCAATAAATCCGGGCTTGTCCTCATTGGTCACATAGATCATCTGCTTGCCAAGCTCGGCTTCCATATTGATGCCCTTGATCTGGATAATACGCGGTTTGCCATCCGAGAACACTGTTCCCGCCACCGAACGTTCCTGAGTGTCGGTTGTCACGCTCAGCCGGATATAATTCTCGTAAACCCCGCGCTTGGTCTGGCGCACTTCATCCACCTTAATGGAACGCTCCTTCGCCATCACCGGTGCCGACACCATGTTGACGTCGCCGAGGATGGGACGAAACAGACCAGCCAGCAGGGCCGATGTCAGTGCCTTGATGTTCATTTCGGCCACATCACCTGCGTATTCGATTGTCACAGCCTTGATCGAAGTTTCCGTCGCCTGTCCGGCAAATGACCCGAGCTGTTCTGCAAGCGCCACGAACGGCTTCAAACGCGGTGCTTCTTCTGCCGTGATCGACGGCATGTTGAGCGCATTCGACACGGCACCCTGCAACAAATAGTCCGACATCTGCTCGGCAACCTGTAACGCGACATTCTCCTGCGCCTCCGAAGTGGCGGCGCCAAGATGCGGCGTGCAAACCACATTCGGATGACCAAACAGCAGGTTTTCCGTGGCTGGCTCAACCTCGAAAACATCGAGCGCGGCACCTGCGACATGCCCGGCATCAAGTGCTGCCTTGAGGGCTTCTTCGGAGACCAGACCGCCGCGCGCGCAGTTGATGATACGCACCCCCTTTTTCATCTGGGTCATTGCTTTGGCGTCCAGAATATTGCGGGTCTTGTCCGTCAAGGGCGTGTGCAATGAAATGAAGTCCGCTCGTTTGAGCAGGTCTTCCAGATCCACCTTCTCTACGCCAAGTTCGATGGCGCGCTCTTGAGACAGGAACGGATCAAAGGCGATGACCCGCATGCGCAAACCCAACGCGCGGTCAGCAACAATGGATCCGATATTGCCGCACCCGATCAGGCCAAGCGTCTTGTTGAACAGCTCAACCCCCATAAAGCGGGATTTTTCCCATTTGCCTGCCTGGGTTGAAGCATTGGCTTCCGGTATCTGCCGCGCCAGCGCCAACATCATCGAGATTGCGTGTTCCGCCGTGGTAATGGTGTTTCCAAACGGCGTGTTCATGACAATGATGCCTTTTGCAGACGCTGCCGGAATGTCGACATTGTCGACCCCGATTCCGGCCCGGCCGATCACTCTGAGCCTGGTTGCGGCTTCAATGATCTTGGCGGTGACCTTGGTAGCTGACCGGATGGCAAGACCATCATAGTCGGCAATGCGTGCCAGCAGTGCATCCTTGTCCTTGCCAAGGTCAGGTTCAAAGTCCACATCGATGCCGCGCGCCTTGAAGATTTCAATAGCAGCGGAAGAGAGTTTGTCGGATACGAGTACACGAGGTGCCATCAGGCTTACTCCGTTTTGAAAAAGATTAGGGTGTTCGGATGAAGTGCAGGGTTGCTTTACGCAGCGGTCGGCACGGACGCCTGCCCATATGCCCAGTCAAGCCAGGCCGTCAGCGCCTCGACGTCAGACGTCTCAACCGTCGCGCCGCACCAGACGCGCAGACCCGCTGGCGCATCCCGATAGGCCCCGATGTCGAAGGCAGCCTCTTCGGCTTCCAGAAGCCTGGCGATTTTCCTGGGCAATTCCGCTGCTTGCTCGTCATCCAACCCGGACACTGCCGATGCAGACAGCTTCAGGCACACTGATGTGTTTGAGCGAGTGCCTGCCACCACGGCCAGGTTTTCTATCCAGTCCGTGCGATCGACCCAGGCATTCAGTGCGTCTGCATTGGCATCGGCACGCGCCATCATTGCGCTCAGGCCACCACAGACCTGCGCCCATTCCAGTGCCTTGATATAGTCTTCAACGCATAACATGGAGGGGGTGTTGATGGTTTCACCCTTGAAAATACCGGCATTGATCTTGCCGGCTTTGGTGAGCCGGAAAATCTTCGGCAGCGGCCAGGCCGGTGTATAGGTCTCCAGGCGCTCTACAGCGCGCGGAGACAGAATCAACATGCCGTGGCCGCCCTCGCCGCCAAGCACCTTTTGCCATGAATAGGTCACAACGTCGAGCTTTGCGAATTCCAGCGGTTGGGCAAACGCAGCCGAAGTGGCATCGCATATGGTCAGGCCTGCCCTGCCTGCGGGAATGAAATCGCCATTGGGCACCCGCACGCCGCTTGTAGTTCCGTTCCAGGTGAAAACCACGTCACGATCAAAATCAACTTCCGACATATCCGGCAGTTCGCCATAGCCGGCCTTGATCAATCGCACATCGGCAAGCTTCAACTGCTTGACTGCATCTGTTATCCAGCCCTCACCGAAACTTTCCCAGGCGAGCATGTCCACGCCACGCTCGCCCAACAGGTTCCACATGGCCATTTCGACCGCGCCTGTATCCGACGCCGGCACAATGGCGATGAGATAATCGTCCGGCACCTGCAACACCTCGCGCGTCAGGTCGATTGCGTGTTTCAGGCGCAATTTTCCGTCAGTTGCACGATGCGAGCGTCCGAGAAAGGCAGTTTTGAGAGAGTCAGTTGTCCAGCCGGGTATCTTGGCACACGGGCCGGACGAAAAACGCGGGTTTTCCGGCCGCGTTGCCGGTTTCACAGTCGTCATTTCTGGTCATCCTTCCAGATGAAAAGCCTCTCGTTGGGGAGAGGTGTCCCACTGACCGGGATACTGGAAGGCAGTGTTGCAATCAAGTGCAAATTCGACGCAGCCGATGTGCGCGCTTTGTGAATAGAAAAGCCAAACGGCCTGCTCCGGGAAAGGAGCAGACCGTCAGATACTGTGTCACCTGCAGATTGTCAGGCCGCAATGAGGGCATTCCAAAATGCTACTGAACGACTCTGCGGATTGTTTCGAACCTGCGTAGATCTAGAAACTCCAGCGCAAGCCGCCGGTCACCGAGTGATCGCTGTAGTTCGGGCCCGCGACATCAATCTCGCGATAGCGATAGCCGGCATCCAGCGTAATATTCCGGGCCAGCTGGAATGCAACACCGCCGGTTGCAGCCCAGGCAAAGCCGTCATCATCCGATGGCGCGCCTGCGCCTGAATAATTGACGAACCCGTAACCTGCGCCAACACCCACATAAGGCGTGAAGCCCATGGAAAGCGGCACATCAACATAGCCGTTCAACAAAACCGTTGTTGCGCCCACATCATACGGACCGCCATCATGCTCAAAGGCATGATCTGCCCGCAGGTCCGTGCGGAAATATTCGTTCACCTGATAGCCGACACCGCCGCCGGCAATGGCAGCGCCACCGTCTCCAAGGCCGTCGACATCAAGCCATGAAAATCCGGCATCCCCACGCACATACCAGCCGGACACATAGTTGTCGTCCTGCACGTAAGGCGCAGGAGCCGGTTCCATTGGTGCATCAATATCGGCGGCGATTGCGACCGGCGCCATGAATGCAATGAGGGTTGAGGCCCAAAGACCCTGCTTGAGAAAATTTTTCACCTGTAGCTCCTTCTCCCCGATACGTCGGGTGTGTATCCCTGCGATTTCGAATGCCCATGCCTGACCGTTGGTGTCCAACAGGTGGTGACACAGCCCATCCGCCCACTCGCTTGAGCCCGGGATTTACAGGTACAAATTGTCTGTTTGCAGTCGTGAATAAGGCATCATAGCGACGCCCTGCCAAGGTTACCAAAATGCTGCCAAAATCGCGTCGTTGCGACACGTTTCAGTCACACACCCTTAACCATCCGCAACAAATCAGGCCCGCATGCCAGATTCCCTGCCAGACAGGAAACATGCGGACCTTCATTTCCCCTCGACGCAAGCGGGCTCTTTCCAGGTTTGCCATTCAACAGCGACAGACGCATCGATCATTGCCGGATGGCTGTTACCAGGCCGGAGCACCAAAATGATAGCGCAGGCCGACTTTCACTTCATGCGACTGAATGTCGGCGACGCTGATCGCGCCGGGTGTGCCGGCCCCTGAATCAACGCCTGAAATCACTTCGCCGAGGTCAATATATCTGTAGGCCAGATCAAACTTCAGGCTTGATGTAATGTCGTAGGAAACGCCGACCCCGACATGGTAGGCAAAATCGTATTCACTGCTGTCAGCTGCACCGGACGGCGCAGTGAGCCCGGAAATTTCATGCCTCACGGCACCAATGCCACCGCCGACATAAGGTGTAAATCCGGCATAATTGGTGATATCCCAGAATGTCGAGACAAACACGTGCTGTGACGAGATGTTCGCGTCCAGGGAGTCTGGAAACGCGTCGGTCAGGGACGACTTCAGATGCACGCCACCGGTGACTTCTATGCGCAAGGTGCTGGCGACCTGACAGCCTAGACCGCCTTCGAAAAACCCGCCGGGGTCTATCTCTGCGTTAATGGCAGTAGTCGTGGTACCGCCGCCGCCATTGTCGAAACCGCCACCTATAGGCTGGGTCACTGTCGGGCGTTGATACAACGATACCCCGCCATCGACGCGGGCATACAGACAACCCCAGAAGCCGCTAAAGCCCTCATCCGGCAATTGCCCGTCATAGTCGGCGGAGTGGGCTGTCCCAGCCATGCCCAACCCCAGTGCAGCAATACATACTCTCAGCAACGCGCGACCCGTCATTTGTACTCTCCATTTACTGAACGCAGCCCCTGATCGGGGCGCGAACATGCCAATTGCCATTCAGTCCCGGTTTCAAGTTCCCGACACTGCGCGGACCAAACCTTCAATGGGGATCATTACCCAAATCGCTTAAGAACCTCTTAAGCATGTTGACAGTTTTTTTGAGAGGGATGAAAAACACACCTCCGCTGCGCGCCCGAGCCCGCAGTCAGCGCCAGAAACTTGGCGACAGCAGCACGAGAAAGGCAAAAAATTCCAGCCTGCCGAGGATCATGGCGAAGATCAGGACAACCTTGGCGCCGTCATCAATGGATTTGAAGTTCCCCGATGGCCCGATAACATCGCCCAGGCCGGGACCGACATTGGCCAGCGCCGTCACCGCGCCGGAAAAAGCGGTCAGGATATCCAGACCAAAGACGGTCAGTGCCAGCATGACCAGCACGATTGATCCGGCAAAGGCCGTCACGAACGCCAGGATCGACAGCACGATATCGTTGGTGATCGCGTGCGTGCCATAGCGCATGATGATGACCCGGTTCGGGCTGAACAACATGTTGATATATCGCTTGGTGATTTGCGCCATGGCTTGCAGCCGGTAGGTCTTGATGCCGCCTGCCGTAGAGCCGGTGCAGCCGCCCAGAAACATCAGGACCAGAAACATGCCGTTTGACGCAGGTCCCCACACGGTAAAATCATCCAGTGCGAAGCCGGTGGTCGAGATGATTGAAACCACGTTGAATGCCGCTACGCGCAAGGCATCTGACGGCGCGTATTTGTGGGCCAGAACCAGATAAAGCGTAACCGCGAAAATCGCCACGACGCAGATTTTCAGGAATCCCCTGACCTGAACGTCCCTGAAAATAGCAAAACTGTGGGCCTTGGATGACTTGATATACAGGATGATGGGCAGCGAGGCTGCGACCATGAAGACCGTGGCAACCCAGTGAATCGCGGGCTGTTTGTAATATCCCAGCGACGTATCATGCGTGGAATATCCCCCGGTGGCAATGGTGGTCAGCGCATGGTTTACCGCATCGAACGTCGACATGCCGGCAAGACGGTAACAGACCATGCACGCCAGCGTCAGCACCACGAAGGCACCTGCAATCTGAACAATCAGGGTGGAATCGCGTGGCAACAGTTTTTCTGATCTGTCGGAGCTTTCGGTACTGAAAATCTGCATGCCGCCGACGCGCAGGAAGGGCAGGATAATCATGGCCATGAGCACGATACCGACGCCACCGATCCATTGCAGGATAGAGCGCCAGAGCAAAATTCCCGGCGGTTTGTGGTCAAGCCCCTGAAGCACGGTAGAGCCTGTGGTGGTCATGCCGGAAACCGCTTCGAACCAGGCATCGATGAATCCCGGGCCGGCTTCCATGAAGTAAAACGGCAGACTGCCCGCAATCGGAATGACGAACCAGCTGACGGCGGTGATCATGAACCCCTCACGCAAGGATATGCCGGTGCGCGACCAGTGATCGCGCGTCACCATGATGGTCAGGCCTGCGAGAATACCGGAAATAGCGAAAGCATGCGCAAATGCCTTCCAGTCATCATTGCCGGCCGCATAGTCGGCCATCATCGGCGCAAGCATGTATATCGTCACGAACATCAAAATGATGCCGATAACGAATGCAAGACGCTCTAGCTGGATAGGCATGATGTCAAAAACAGTTCAAGAAATAGCTATCACTTGTATACACCCAAGTGACGCCAACGGATATGCATCAGTTTTTCTTGGGTCAAAGTGCCGCTTGCAGGACTTGCACGATTGCACCACCAATTTCAACTCCGCCAGACCGACGCGCGTGTTACCGATAATGGGTCGCTGTGCTGGATCAGGATGATTTTTGGATGAATCAATCAAAAATCATAAAAATGATCTTTTCCAAAGTGTTAGAGTGACTTTATGGATTCAATTGAACCCATGTTGCTCTAGCCAGCGTGACGTTGAACTTCAACGATAATGTCATCTACAACCGAGGTCACCAGGTCCGCATTATCGCCTTCCGCCATAACGCGAATGAGCGGCTCGGTTCCTGACTTGCGAATGACGAGCCGGCCAGAATTACCCAGCTTCTGCTCGGCTGCTGTGACCGCCTTTTTGACCGTATCGTGTTCAAGCGGCGACCTGGATCCGTAGCGGACATTCTTCATCACCTGTGGAACCGGTTCGAACATCCGGCAGACTTCACTCACCGAACCGCCATTGCGCACCAGCACCGCCAGCACCTGCAGCGCCGCGATCAGACCATCGCCGGTTGTGTTGAAGTCCGACAGTACGACATGGCCGGACTGCTCGCCGCCGACATTGAAACCGCCTGAACGCATGCGTTCCACAACATACCGGTCGCCGACCCGGGTGCGTTCAAGTGTCAGATCATGCGTGGCCATCAGGCGTTCTAGGCCAAGGTTCGACATGATGGTCGCAACCAGTCCACCGCCCCGCAACTGGCCGCTTTTGTACCAGGAGGTCGCAATCAGCGCCATCACCTGGTCGCCGTCGATAACATTGCCTTCTTGATCAACGAGAATGCAGCGGTCCGCATCCCCGTCGAGCGAAATACCTATATCAGCGCGCATTTCGCGCACTTGCGCTGCCACTTTTTGAGGATGCGTCGAGCCGCACTCGTCGTTTATGTTAAAGCCATTCGGCTCAACGCCGATCGCAATCACCTCTGCGCCGAGTTCCCAAAGTGCCGTTGGAGCCACCTGGTAGGCCGCCCCATTGGCGCAGTCGACGACTATGCGCAGACCGTCTAGCGTCAGATCCTTCGGGAACGAGGTCTTCACAAACTCGATATAGCGCGCCTGGGCATCTTCAATACGTTTGGCGCGGCCGATGTTTTCGGGCGCCGCCAGTGGGATACTTTCTGGCTCCAGCACGAGTTTCTGGATTTCGTCTTCCTGATCATCTGTCAGTTTGTAACCGTCAGGACCGAATATCTTGATGCCGTTATCATGATACGGATTGTGCGAAGCCGACAGCATGACGCCCAGGTCG
>JBDNEZ010000327.1:0-2575 GCA_041690095.1 Anderseniella sp. | reverse complement strand
TTTTCAGTTCATGTCGATTGGAGCGCAGGCTGCGTGGTTGTTCATGCAGGCCGGCAATCCTCCCATTTTTAATGGGTCGCTGTTACTAAGATCTGGAATTAGTTCCCGTTCCTGCCGAAATACTCTCCCGGCCTCAATCCGTCTCTCAGTGACTGCAAAGCAATCATCTTGCGGACGATGGATCGAGTTGGCGTTCGCCAGATTCAAGCCCCTGCTGCGAAAAGCCAACGCACGCATATATGAGGCACTCTGGCGCGCTGTGGACGATATTTGCGATTTGTCGCATCGCGAGTATTGCAGGAACTATCTCAAAGACACCGAATATTCTGCAGATTAAACGCTCAACGCTCTAACTTGCCCTTGGTGGTGTATCAACATGTTTTGGACCGTTCTTTGCAGTTTTAGCTGCGATACATGTCCACAAAGTCGCAATGACCAGCAAGCCGCATACGCCCAGGGAAATAACGGGGTCGGGCCACAGGGCACCGAGCGCAGCCAACAGCAGTACGAAACGGATCGGAAGTGAAAGCGGTTTCAGAAACCACCCGATGATCGCTACGCTGATACTGCCCAGCCCAAACAACACGGAAATCAAACCAAGCAAGGTGTCTTGCACAGGTCCGATCAGCAACAAGCCGGGATGCATGACAATGCAGTATGGAATGACGAAACCGGGCAGGGCCAGGAACATGGCTTGCCAGCCGGTTTTTGAAGGTGAAGTTTCCGCAATACTTGCGGCTGCATAAGCCGACAGCGCCACGGGTGGCGTCAGCATGGACAGGATGGCGAAATAAAACACAAAGAAGTGACTCACCAGAGGGTCAAGGTCGAATTGAATCAGGGCAGGGGCAATAAGGACAGCTCCCATGATGTAGGCAGATGTCGTCGGCATGCCTGCGCCAAGTATGAGGGTGGCGATCATTGCCATCACCAGCATCAATGCGAGTTCATTGCCGGCGACACTCAGGATGATTGAAGTGAACTTTGTACCCAGTCCGGTGAACGTGATCACGCTGACAATCAGGCTCGCGAGTGCACACGGAACGGCGACACTGACACAGCGTTTGGCTGCGGTTATGAAGGAGTTGATGATATCTTTGAGACCGACGCGGGTCGTGGCCCTGAGCAATCCCACGACAATAGTGATCAGGATAACTTCCATGATCAGCGATGTAATATCGTCTCCTTCGATTATTCGATAGACCAGCCACGCCAATGGCAGCAGCATGTGTCCTGACGTTCTGAAAGTTTCCCTTACAGCCGGTACTTGAGAGGCCGGTATCAGGGGCAGGTTTTTCCGTCTCGCCTCCAGATCCACACAGATCATGATGCTGCTGAAATATAGCAATGCCGGCAGAATGGCAGCCAGCACGATATCCTTGTACGGAATTTGCAGATAGTCAGCCATAATGAAAGCCGCTGCCCCCATCACGGGTGGCATGATTTGTCCGCCAGTTGAAGCGACGGCCTCGACCCCGGCAGCAAAGATCGGATTGTACTTTATCCGCTTCATGAGGGGGATGGTGAAGATGCCGCTGCTCATCACATTGGCAACTGCACTGCCGGATACGCTGCCCATCAGGCCAGACGACAGTACGGCAGCTTTGGCCGGCCCGCCCGTGCGCGCGCCGGTCAAGGCCAGCGAAAGATCAATGATCATTTTGCCACCGCCGAACGTTTCAAAAACGGCGGCGAACAGTATGAAATAGAAAACCAACCCCACGGAAACAGCTGTCGGTACGCCGAAAACCCCCTCAATGGTCAGAAATTGTGTGTCTACAAATTCAGAAAAATCACCAGCACTGTGTGCCAGCAAACCAGGCAGACCGCCACCGAAAAACTGGTAGGCGAGAAAGGCCAGGCCAAGACAGGTCATTCCGATACCAAGCGTGCGACGCGATACTTCGAACAACAGACCGAGTAGAATAAACGTCCCAACATAGTCCTGTGACAATACCGGGTCGAGGCCGGATATCCGGTCCGTGATCCGCACGAGATCCAGCCAGATCAGCACCGGCGGCACCAATGCAACCAGCGCCAAAGCCAGGTTCAGCAATCTCGCCGGACGGTTGAAGCCGGCGCTGGTCAACAGCAGGGCCATGGATAATGCGAATGAGACGTGGGCTGACCTCTTGATCAACTCATCCACATATGGCCAGAAGACAATTGCAATCTGGAAGATGCACCAACAAATTCCAACCGCGCCTACAGGAGACAGGACTGATTGCCAATTATTAATACTTCCGGTCGAGTCGGAATTTTTACTAACGTTCACAGTGAACAAATCCAATAAACCGGGCTCTGCCACGCAAGCAGAGCCCTAAAAATCACGCGTGTTCCTGAACGCTACTTCATCCAGCCTTTTTCAACAAAGTACCGTTTGGCACCATCATGAAGCGGCAATGCGAGGTTCTCTGGCTTCCATCCCTGCGTCGCGCAATCGAATTTCGCCAGCGCCTTGTGCACTGCCTTGAACCGGTCCTGCTGTTCACAGATTGTTTTGACGATTGTATAGGCCAGATCATCCGACAATGCGGTCGTTGCGAACAGCGACGTTGTCGTGCCTGGATATTTC
>JBDNEZ010000326.1:0-5086 GCA_041690095.1 Anderseniella sp. | reverse complement strand
GATACTGAAAATTCGGAACGTCCCGCGTTTGGTGCATCGCCAAACCTGTCGACCAAGTATAATTCATCCAGCCATGAAATGTCCGATGCCGAGATTGAGGATGTGATCGAAGGTTTCGTCAGGTCGGCAGTTGTACTGCAGGAGTGCGGCTTTGACGGTGTTGAATTCAATGGCGGTTACGACAGCTTGATACCGTCTTTCTGGTCGGCAGCAACCAACCGGCGCACCGACAAGTGGGGCGGCAGTTTTGAAAATCGCTTGCGGTTTTCTACTGAAATTCTGTCCCGCACCCGCGAGGCTGTGGGTGATAATTTTGTAGTCGGCCTGACAATGACCGGTGATGATATCACTCCCGGTGGACAGGCCATTGGTGCCCGGCAGGAGATCGCGAGCTGGCTTGATGGGCGTGGTCTGATGGATTACGTGGCCATCAAGACGGGAACCTATCAGGACTGGACCCGGGTGATGCCAACTTTCATGTACGAAGGGATGGTGGGAGCAGAAGCTGCAGCCGGCATAAAATCGGTTCTCAAACACGCAAAGGTCCAGGCTGAAAGTCGAATCCGAACTATTCAGAATGCGGAGAAGGTGCTCGCAAACGGGCAAGCGGATATGGTGAGCCTGGTCCGGGCGCAAATTGCTGATCCGGATTTGGTGAACAAGGCAAAGAGCGGCCAGAGTGAGCGTATCCGGGAATGCATCTCGTGCAATCAGGTTTGCGTGGGCAGGAGATTTCGCGACTATTGGTTCTCCTGTATGATCAACCCTTCGGTGGGGCGTGAAACTGAAATGCCTTCTGACCATTTTACATCGGCAGAAACCTCCAGGTCGATCGTCGTTGTCGGGGCAGGTCCGGCTGGTTTGGAAATGGCTCGAGTTGCGGCGGAGCGGGGCCACAGCGTGACCCTCTTCGACAAGGAACAACGCATTGGCGGACAGTTCCGGTTAGCGGCCACCCAGCCACAGCGCGGGGAGATCGCCGAACTATTGAATGGCTACTATGCAGGCGAATTGGCTCGTCTTGGAGTGGACGTGCGCCTTGGCCACAGCATCGGTTCAGCAGAAATAGTTGAACTTGAACCCGACAATCTGGTAATCGCCACCGGCTCTGAACCGACGATGACGGGCCAGCAGCGACGCTTGCCGATATTGCACCGCGTGCCCGGAGTCGAGATGGAGAATGTGTTTTCCATCAATCAGGTGCTGTCGGAGCGGCCAAAATTGGGCCAGCACGTCATCATGCTGGATGATGTCGAAGGCTGGATGCCTGCAGCCGGTACAGTCGCGTTCTTGGGAAAGCAGGGCTATGATGTAACGGTACTCACGTCGTCCGCTAGTCCGATGCTGTCATTGGTAAATTCCACCGCGAACGGGCCGCTGCGCAAGCTGTGGGCCCAGCAGGGGGTTGAGGTTGTATTGTCCAGCGTGTTGCTTGAATGGACCGGCCATGCAGCGCGAATACGAGATTTGATCAGCAGCGATGAACGCATGCTGGCAGCAGATGCATTGGTTCTGGCAACACCCAACAGACCGAAGCCACTGATTTGTGGTCCGATGCCCGCCAATGTGAAGGTGCATCACATTGGAGATTGCGTCGCGGCTCGAACAGCTGCCATAGCGTTTTATGAAGGTCGTAAATTGGCTATGAGTTTATAAGGCCGGAAAATGAACATTCTGTTTGTCTGGGAAGGTGCTGATACCACCCTTTGGGAAAAAATATTACGCGAAACCCTGGGCGAGGTTGAATTCCGTGCCTACCCCGAAACGGGTATACTGGCAGAGATTGATTATGTTCTCGCATGGATGCCCCCTGTTGGATTTCTGAAAACTCTTCCCAACCTGAAAGCCATTATTTCAATCGGTGCCGGAGTGTCGCATATTCTGCGCGACCCGCACCTGCCCGAGGGCGTGCCGATTGTCAGATTGATTGACGAGGTTTCGGTGCGTGACATGAGCCATCACGCGTTGTATTGGGTGCTGCACTTCCATCGCAACTATGATTGCTATGCCCGGCGTCAAACTGCACGCCAATGGCATCGCCAACCGGTGATCGTCCCCCGACAGCGACGGGTTGGTATATTGGGTCTTGGTGCAATTGGAGGCAGTATCGCCCGGTTCCTGGCAGACCACGACTTTGAGGTCACAGGGTGGAGCCGTAGCGAAAAGATCATTCCCGGCGTGCGCACCGTGTCAGGAGAAGACGGGTTCAGCGAAATCCTGTCGAGCACCGAGATCCTGATAAATATGCTGCCTGCTACTGAAGCGACTCGAAACATATTGGACAATTCAGCTTTTGCACAAATGCCCAAAGGCGGGTTCCTGATCAATATGGGGCGTGGTGAAACGGTGGTGGACCAGGATTTGATCGCCGCGCTCGACAGCGGCCAACTGGACGGTGCCGCGCTTGATGTATTTCGCGAAGAACCACTACCGCCGGACAATCCGTTGTGGGCCCATCCAAAAGTTTTTGTCACCCCGCACGCGGCAGGTGCGACCAATCAGATGTCAGCACCGCGACAGATCGCAAGTGATATTCTGAAAATCGAGGCTGGAGTCGAATTGAAACACGTAACCGATATTTCAAAAGGATACTGAAGTGGACCTGGGCATAAAAGGTCGCCGTGCGCTTGTGTGTGGTGGGAGTCGCGGGCTTGGTTTCGCCTGTGCGGCCTCGCTCGCAAAGGCTGGTGTGTCATTGTGGATCGTAGCGCGTGACCAGGGCCAATTGGATCGGGCTGCCGTGGAACTCAGATCAAAGTTTGGGGTAGATGTCACTACGATTGCCGCCGATTTGAGTTCGTCCGAGGGTTGCAAACTTGCAATCAACGGCCTTCCGGATATTGATATTCTGGTCACGAATTGCGGCGGTGCGCCACCGGGTGACTTTCTGTCGTTTTCCCGGCAGGACTGGATCGAGGCGCTGGAACTGAACATGCTTTCTGCCATCGAACTGATCCGAGCCTGTCTCGGCGGAATGAAACAGCGTGGCTTTGGCCGGATCGTCAATATCACCAATGTTGCGATGTTGGGCGATTACCCGGATCTTCCGCTTTCATCGGGAGCTACAGCTGGACTTGCCGGTGTTACGGCCAGCCTGGCCAAGGACGTTGCGCGATCCGGGGTGATCATCAACAACCTTCTTCCGGGTCGGTTCGAAACTGAACGACTGGCCCGGAACATAGCCCATGACATGGATAGACTGGGTGAGTCCGAACACGAAATCCGCAAACGTCGCCTGGTACGGCAATCCGTTCAGCGGTTTGGTGACCCCGGCGAGCTTGGTGATCTTTGTGCGTTCCTGTGCAGTGCGAATGCCGGATACATCGTTGGTCAGAACATAACCATCGACGGTGGAGCACATGCTTGATGTTTTCAAAGGAGCCTGTAGTGAGAACCGGAGCTGATTGTCTTGTTGAAACGCTGGTAAATGCCGGTGTCGATACCTGTTTTGCGAATCCGGGAACCTCGGAGATGCAAATGGTTGCGGCTCTGGGTCTGGAGCCGCGCCTGAAACCCGTCTTGTGTCTGTTTGAGGGCGTTGTGACCGGGGCAGCAGACGGTTATGCCAGAATGACCGGTCGCCCCGCCGTGACGTTGCTGCATCTTGGGCCGGGACTGGCCAACGGGTTGGCGAATTTGCACAACGCGAAGAAAGCCGGCTCGACCATTATCAATGTCATTGGTGATCATACAACGTTTCACAAGGTCTATGACGCACCACTGAATTCAGATATTGAAGCGACTGCGGCGCCGTATTCCCATTGGGTGCACACGGTAAAATCGCTCGCAGATTTGCCGGGCGCAACTGCGGACGCAATCTCAGCTGCGCTGGCCGGCAATGGTCAGATCGCTTCATTGATTCTGCCGGCGGATTTTGCCTGGAGTGCACTGGAAGCGCGGGCCGGGGAAGTCAAGGTTCAGGCGCGCGCGCTTGTGCCCGCTGATCTGGTCCAACAGGCACGTAAACTGCTCACCAATGGAAAGAAAACCGGAATAATCCTGCACGGAGCCGTCTTGCAGGGCGAAGGTCTGATGGCGATGGGAAGAATTGCGGCTGCAACTGGCGCAACGCTCCTGGCGCCTTACGCCAGCAGTCGCATTGAGCGCGGAGCAGGCCTGCCGGTGCTGGTTCGAATACCGTTTCCCGTTGATGCTGCAGTGTCACTGCTGGCACCGTTTGAACAACTGCTATTGGTCGGCGCGCAGGAACCCGTTGCATTTTTTGCATATCCTGGGAAGCCCAGTAAAATGGCGGCGGCTGATACTGAATTGCTTGTCGTTGGGGAACGCGATCAGGATTTGTTGCAGGTTTGCCTCGCACTCGAAAACAGCCTTGGGTGCGCAACGGTATCTGCCCCGTTTGAAAAACCAGGTCTTCCGCCGTCACCGACTGGCCCGATCACATCGCAAACTCTTGCAGCGGCCGTTGCGCGGGTTTTGACCGACGGTACGATACTGGTTGACGAAGGGGTCACATCATCGCGTGAAGTGTTCAACGCGTCCAAGGGTAGTCCGCGGCATGATCTTTTGGTGAATGTAGGTGGATCCATCGGCGCCGGTTTGCCGCTGGCACTTGGTGCCGCAGTCGCTTGCCCGGACCGCCCGGTTTTGTGTCTCAGCGGCGATGGCAGCGCCAGCTATACGCTGCAGGCACTGTGGAGCCTGGCGCAGCAAAAATTGAATGTGACGACTGTAATTTGCGCAAATCATGATTATGCGATCCTGAAAGGCGAGATGGTTCGGGTGGGGGCGTTGACGCCGGACAGCCCGCCAAATCCCCTGCTTGAGTTAATCAACCCCAAGATAGATTGGGTGGCGCTGGCGAATGGTTTCGGTGTAAGCGCACGGAGGATCGACAGCGCCGAAGGCCTGGAAGGTGCCATGCGCGACGCAATGCAGTCGTCCGGACCGCACCTGATTGAAGCCGTAATTTAGAGCGGTTCATGGTTTGTCTGAATCGACTTTGTGGTTCGCAAATCAGATTTATTGTGATTCACAGTGCTTGCTGGTGATGGAGGCCAGCACGCATGACAAAACCTTATTCGATTGATCTGCGAGAACGTGTAGTTGCTGCAGTTAACGCTGG
>JBDNEZ010000325.1:0-3705 GCA_041690095.1 Anderseniella sp. | reverse complement strand
GCTCGAACGCCTGGTCAGCGCCGTGCTGGTCGAGATCGACGACAAGTGGGCCGCCAACACGAAGGCCTACATCAAATGGGAAGGCCAGGATGAGTGATCATGGCGTCAGGGAATTTCCAGACAACAGGTTGCTCAATCATCATCGGCACTGACCAAGCGGTGGTTCGAGATCGCCACCCTGTGCGTGTATCGGCTCAGATATGCCAACACAGCTTTGGGTCCGCCGAAGGGTGGCTTGGCATAAACGACCCAGTTGGTTTTGCGCAGGGGCGCGAGATGGGCAGCGAAGGTATCCGGGTCAGCCAGCTTTGCCAGATCACCGAAGAAGACCAACTTACCAGCTTTGTGCAACCCGGCCAGCCCTTCGAGGAACAAACGCCGGAACAGCCGCGACAACACCTTCACCGGCAGGAGGAACCCCGGTCTGCAGGCGGTCCAGCGGGTGCCATCCGGCGACAATCCACCGCCCGGCACAATGACATGCACATGTGGGTGGTGCGTCATGGCCGAGCCCCAAGTGTGCAGCACGCTGGTCATGCCGATCTTTGCGCCGAGGTGTTTTGGATCGGAAGCGATGGTCAGCAGCGTTTGGGCCGACACCTTGAACAGCAGACCATAGACTGCTGCCTTGTTCTGATAGGCGATGTCCGCGATCAGGGCTGGCAGCGTGAAGACCACATGAAAGTATTCGACCGGCAGCAGATCTTCCATTCGCGCCTGCATCCAGTCCTGTGCCACAGCACCTTGGCACTTCGGGCAATGCCGATTGCACCCGGGCAGATGGATTCAGCCTGTGAGCAGGCTATGCCGCCGGAATGAAACCATGACTTGCCAAACGTGGAAAATCTCAGCATCGGCTCAACAACTTGGCAATGCCTTGCCTATTGCTCCACCAGCCATTTCATCAGGCGCTCGCGTACACGGTTAAGATGGCTTACCATTGCTGCGCGGGCCTGTTCCGGGTCGCGGGCCTCCAGAGCCTTGAGAACGGCGATATGTTCGCAGGCCTGCGCGTCGAAGTTCTGTTCCATACGCACCATGTGGCACATGCGGGCCTTGTTGCGCAAATTCTGGATCATGCTGGCCAGAAGCGGCTTGCCGCTGCCCTCAGCGATGAATTGGTGAAATCCGTCATCATAGCCCCAGAAAATATCGAATTCGACGTCGGGATTTGCCTTAATGTTCTGCGTTTGCACCATCATGTCGGCGATTTTTTCGGGCAAAAGCCGCTTTGCGGATTGCGCGGCCGCTTCACCCTCCAGCAACCGACGGATCATGAGGATTTCCAGTAGTTCTTCGATCGGGACCTCACGGATCACGATGCTGCCATTCGCCAATCGTTCGATCAACCCCTCGCCTTCGAGCCGGTTGATCGCCGTGCGCAAAGGCGTGCGCGAGGCGTTCAATCGCTCGGCCAGCCGTCGTTCGGTGAAAATATCGCCGGACCCGAGTTCCTGGGCAAGGATCAGGCTCCGGAGGTATTGGTACGCTTGTTCCGATATGCTGCTTTTTTCCCGCAGCACGGTCGCTGCATTACCGCTGTCAACGCGGCCGCTGTCAGTATTGCCGGTGTCCATTCTGTTCCCCCCTCTGATGCTGCATGCGGACAGGCTGCATGGCTTTGTCTATAGGCAGGGTCAAATGAGAAGTCCATTGACATGCGGAGCGCCGCTGGTATACCGCTGGTATGAAATAAAAACTGCAAGGTAGTTCCGGTGCACGTCAGTCACAGCCAAATTACTCTTAGTGCCCGCCCGCTGGCCGCCGCGGCATTTCAGCCTTTCGGCAAGGTTGTCGAGCAAAGTGGCACAGAGCGCCGCCACATGATCGAGACGAGTTTTTCCGATCCGCGAGAAGGCTTGCATCAGGCGATATGGGTGTCGCGGCTGACAGAGGCCTGCACACTGCCCCTCGTGATTGATCAGTTGGAGCGGCACCCGTACAGCCATCAAGCGTTTATTCCGTTGCTCGGCCAACCGTATCTTGTGGTGTGCTGCCCGGATCTGCCGGATGGCCGCCCGGATCTGGCCGGGGCCCGCGCCTTTGTCGCCGACCCGTATCAGGGGATTATCTATCGCCGGAATGTCTGGCATGCCGGCCTTCAGATTCTGGCCTCGCCCGCCGAATTCGTGGTTGTAATGGCGCTGTCCGACGATCAGGACGACATTCTGGTTGATCTGGAAGTATCGCTGCACATCGAAGATGGTGTCCCCCATGAGGATGCCCGCCCTTGACGCCACAATTGCCCCATCACCGCGATTTCACTGGCTACGGATCCAAACCTGTCGATCCGCGCTGGCCCGGTGACGCGCGCATTGCGGTCAATTTCGTTTTGAATATCGAAGAAGGCGGCGAGCCATCGGTGCTCGATGGCGATCCCTCAACCGAGGCGGGCTTGACCGAGGGTGGTGCGGGCGACCTTCCGGGGCGCGACCTGGCAGCGGAATCCATGTTTGAATACGGTAGTCGCGTCGGGTACTGGCGCCTTGCCCGGCTGTTCGAGGAGCGTGGCCTCCCGGCAACTGCCATGGCCTGCGGGCTGGCCTTGCAACGGAACCCGGAAATCGTCGCGCATTTGCGGCAGGCGGATTTTGACATCTGCGCGCATGGCTGGAAGTGGGAACAACACCGGGGCCTGAGCGCAGAGCAGGAACGTGACCGGATCGCGCGCGCGGTCAAGGTGATAAAGGATCTGACCGGCCAGCCCCCCGTGGGCTGGTACTGCCGCTACGGGCCCAGCCTGAACACACGCGCGCTTTTGGTGGAAAACGGGGGCTTCCTGTATGACAGCGATGCCTATAATGACGAACTGCCCTATTGGGTCCGCGTATCGGACAGGCCACATCTGGTGGTACCCTACGGTCTGGTGATGAACGATACGAAGTTCATCCGCGGTGGAATGGCGACGGCCGACGATTTCTTTTCCTACCTCCGCGATTCCTTCGACATGCTGTACCGCGAAGGTGCGACGCAGCCGCGAATGATGTCCGTGGGCCTGCATCTGCGGCTTTCTGGGCATCCCGGACGGGCCGCCGGGGTCGAACGGTTCCTGGACTACCTCACGAATTACGAAAGCGTGTGGGTCTGCAGGCGGGACGCAATCGCGCGCCACTGGCACGAACATCACTCGGAAGACCCTACAATCGGAAAACCCAACAAGGAGGACTGAACAATGAAAACCATATCTTTCGGCATCGCCCTTGCAACGGCGCTTTTTGTCGTACCGGCGGCTGCACAGGACCATGATCCGGCCACGCCGATGGTAGTCGGTTCCGATTTCGGGGTATCGCCTTGGATGGTGCGCACCGCATCTGGCCCCGAAGGCTTTGGTGTCGACATGATCAACGAGATCGGCAATCGTCTGGATCGTAAAGTCGAGATCCAGGACATCAACTTTTCCGGCCTGTTCGCCGCGCTGTTCGCAAAGCGGATCGAATTCACCGTGAACCCGCTGAACATTACCGCCGACCGGGCTGAGCGGATGCTCTACACCGAACCATTCTTTGCCACTGGCAACGGGTTCATCGTGCGCGAAGGTGAGACGCTGGACGGTTTCGAGGGACTGCGCGGCAAGGCAATCGCGGTCAACCGTGGCACCATTTCCGATACGTGGGCCACCGAGAATGCCGAGAAATATGATTTTGAGGTGCAACGCTATGAAACCTTCCCGGACTCGGTTCAGGCGGTTATTACCCAGCGGGCATT
>JBDNEZ010000324.1:0-4519 GCA_041690095.1 Anderseniella sp. | reverse complement strand
TGTTCATTCCAGTTCCCGAACGATCCGGTCGACAGTCTCAATAGCCTCGCCGGTATAATTTGCCGGGTTCAACAGGGCTGAAATCTGTTCCGGTGAGCGCAACGCATTTATCCTGACATCTTCATTGAGGGCTTCAGAAAAACCTACACCTCTCGACCGGGCTTGTGAAATCACATCGGCAATCAGGTGATGTGCCTGTGAACGCCCCATATCATCGGCCAGATCCATCATGACAGCCTCCGAGCAAATCAAGCCACCGGTGTCCTCGAGATTTTTTGCTATCCGGTTTTCGTCGACCTGCAGGTTGTCAACCAGCACACCGCATTGTTCGATGGCTGCATGTGCATAGATGAAACTTTCCGGCACCACTGCCCACTCCATTGTCCACATCGCCATATCGCGCTCATGTTCATGCATCATGGCCTCAGTCGCGAGACCGGGGCGGACGGTCATCAATCGCGACAGCGCCACAATGTTTTGTGCGAGCATCGGGTTGCGCTTCTGCGGCATGGTGGATGAACCGCCGCTGCCAGGGCTGGCGCCTTTGGCAAATTCGCCGATTTCAGTCCGCTGCAGGTTTACGACTTCGTTGGCTATTTTTCCGCAGGTGGCAACCGATATTGCCAACTGGCTGGTGATATGGGCTATCAGGTCTCTTGCGGTATGCCAGCTCTGTCCGGGGTCAATGAGACCGAGGGTTATTGCAATTGCCGCGCGTACGGACGCTCCGCTGTCGCCAAGCGTCGCTATTGTTCCCGCAGCGCCTGCGAACTGAACCTGCAGCATGCCGGACAACTCCTGCAGTCTGATCAGGTGTCGATTGCTTTCACTTGCCAGCAAGGCAAACTTCAGACCAAGCGTGATCGGAACAGCATGTTGGCCATGCGTACGCCCTGCCATCGGCAGTGCACGCCAGGATTTGGCCTTTACCACGCATGCCTGCGTCAGGTTGTGCTGCGCCTCAATCAGCAATTTCAACCCGGCCCGCATCTGCAGTACAAGCCCGGTGTCCAGAATATCCTGTGTTGTCGCGCCAAAATGCACGTACTGGCCATGGTTTCCTGAAATGGCCTCGATGGCGGCAATGATGGGAGTTAAAGGGTGTGAGGCAGCCGCGATCCCGGCACCAAGTTGTTCCAGGTCGTAGTTGTCGGGCACACATGCATTTTCGATGGCGATCGCCGCGTCCTCGGGAATCAGCCCAAGATCAGACTGAACCCTGGCCAGGGCGGCTTCGACCTCAAGCCAGTATCTCAGCGTTGACGTGTCACAAAACACCAGCTTCATGGCCGTCGTGGAAAACAGATGACCGAGCAGCCGAGAGTCCTGAACGTGTGCAAATTCCGTCACTTTGGTCTCCAGGTGAGTGTTATACCAGATCTCAGTAACAGCGAGCCATTTCACCGGAGCGATTTTTTCCGCTGGCAGGGCGCGTGTCGTGCCGTGGTACATGTACCACAAGCGACGCGCAACGTAGCTGGCGGGAAAAAGCGCCCGGCCCATCGGGTGGGTCATAGCGGCCCATCGGGTGCGTTGCATTGCTTGCCCGAGTGAACCGCTATGATCCCATGAAGTGAGCCGCTGTTACTGATATCTGGTATTACTGTGCCCACAGACGTGCCGCACCGCGGACACCCGATTCAGGGCCATGTTTAGCGGCTACTACACGAATATCGACCGCATCTGCAAAAACATAGGGCGCAATCGCGGCTGGCAACCGGTCCACCAGTCCGTTCAGACCCGACAGGCCACCGCCCAATACGATGATCTCCGGATCAAAAATATTTACGACATGTGCCAATCCGCGTCCACATCTGTCCAGATGCCGATTGAGGGTCGCGGTCGCGGCTCCGTCTCCCGTGCTGGCGTCCAAAGCTATTTGTTCTGCCGGCAGGTGGACACCGTTCCAGGCATAATGATCGTTGGACAACGCTGTTCCTGACAGCCAGGTCTCAAGGCAGCCACTGCGACCGCACCAGCACGCAGGTCCGGGCACTTCCGCGCCCATGGCCCACGGTAGCGGGTTATGGCCCCATTCACCAGCAATGCCGTGACGACCGGTAATAGCGTTTCCGTTGACGACCAGGCTTCCACCACAGCCGGTCCCCAGAATGACGCCAAACACGGATGCCGTATCCTGTCCTGCACCGTCATAAGCTTCCGATACAGCCATGCAATTGGCATCGTTGGCCATCTTCACGTCACGCTTCAACGCAGTTTCGACATCGGTTTGAAAATGCCGGCCGTTGATCCAGGTGGAATTGGCATTTTGAACTTTGCCCGTCATCGGGGATATGGAACCCGGCATGCCGATGCCGACGCTGTAATTTGCGGCTTTGGCTATATCTGCGAGTTCACTGACCATGACGGATATTGCCGAAATCGAACCGTCATAGTTGCCCCGTGGAGTAGGCACCCTGGCCACCGCCAGCACCTCGTCATTGCCGCCAAGAGCAATTCCGGCGATCTTGGTGCCGCCCAGATCAATGCCGATACGCATCAGGCCTCCGCACCACTTCCGGTCATCACTGCTTCAATATGGCGATGTGCATCCGGCCAGTTGTCGGTACGGTGATGAATGTAACCCTCTTGCTCCACATGGCGGCCAAATCGTTCATCCTGCATGAAATGAACCAGGTTGGCGCCGGGCAGGTATTCCGAGGCGGATTTCAAATATCCCGTATTATCGTCGATGAACACTACCGGTGCTGAATGTCCGGCTGCAATCGCTGAAATTGCCGGTCCTTTCGGGCCTGAGTTGGTCACAAGCGGAAATGTCAAACCGTGACTTTCCAGATTTTTGATACGTTCCTGCCTGAATTCGGCCGGCAAATTGCTTAACATGACAATATCGGCTTGCCCGGACAGAGCGTGCAGAGCAGGGACCGCGCCTTCAATCACCTCGAGGGAATGGGTCAGTTCCCCGAAAAAACTCATTATCGCTGGTCCGATCAGGTCTTGTCCAAGCGGCTGATTATCGTGCTTGTGCTTGATGTTGCCGTTCAATGCAAAACTGGCCGGATCGAGCCACATCCCGTTTCTGTCCAGCCAGCCTTCCAGACCGCGCAGAAAATGCACAACCACTTCGTCCACGTCGCACAGCAAAAGTGGCCGTGACTTGTCGAGCCGGAGTAGGGATATTTGTTCCAGTGTCGTGTTGCTAGGGTCCATGCAGCGTCAGGCAGCTCCTGTATCAGGTGTTTTTTGCAAGGCATGCAGGGCACGCATCGGTTCGTCAGGGTGGATGTTGGTCGTTTCGCAAAATCCCAGGAGAATCGATTCGTCCTGACAGATATACTCAAGCAATCCGGCCATCCTGTCCCGGGACTGGGCAACTTGTTTTAAAGCTTCGGTATCCATGCCGGTCACAATCATCAGGCGCTGCAGCTCTTCCTCAGCCCCAGCAATATAGCCAAGCACTTGAATTGCCAGTATTTCTGCTTGTTCAGAGTTATACATACAAGTCTAACAAATTGCTCCGACGCGTGTTAACCGGCAGATTGAAAGTGCCCTCTGGTGTCCGGAATTTAAGCTCTGTGTAACTTTCTTGCGACACATTGGTCGCTCTACGGTGATAGCACTGCTAGAAGGCTAGCACGCGACTCAATTTACGAGAATAGCGCGATTGCGCGACTATGGAAGTAACAGACCAAAAAGGCCGGATGAGCCATGGCTCAAACACCTGCACAAACAGACGCCGCTGCGGTCAGGACGGTTCTCATTGTCGAAGACAATGAATTGAACATGAAACTGTTCAATGACCTGCTTGAAGCGCACGGCTACCGTGTCCTGCAAACTCGTGAGGGTTTGTCGGCGCTTGATATTGCGCGGGAGCATAAGCCTGATCTGATTCTGATGGATATTCAGCTTCCCGAAGTGTCGGGAATTGAAGTGACCAAATGGCTCAAGGAAGATGATGATCTCCGCTCAATTCCGGTTGTGGCGGTTACGGCGTTTGCCATGAAGGGCGACGAGCAGAAGATCCGTGAAGGCGGTTGTGAGGCGTACATATCCAAACCGATTTCGGTGACCTCGTTTCTGGCCACGATCAATGGATTTTTTGAGGTAGACTCATGACGGCACGAGTGCTTGTCGTTGATGATATTCTCGCCAATGTCCGTTTGCTGGAAGCCAAGCTGACCAGCGAATACTTTGACGTGCAAACTGCTTCAAACGGCCTTGATGCACTGGATGCGATCAAGACATTCAAGCCGGATATCATTTTGCTGGACGTAATGATGCCTGGCATCGATGGCATTGAAGTCTGCAAGCGCATCAAGTCCAACCCCGATAGCCAGCATATTCCGGTCATCATGGTCACCGCTTTGGACCAACCTGAAGATCGTGTCCGGGGACTGGAGGCCGGCGCAGACGATTTCATCACCAAGCCGGTCAATGATGCAGCCCTGTTTTGCAGGTTGAAGTCACTTGCGCGCCTCAAGATGCTAATCGACGAATTGCGCAGCCGTGATGCCTCAACCATGCTTCACGATCAGGGTGACCCAGTCAATCTTTCGGA
>JBDNEZ010000323.1:0-12009 GCA_041690095.1 Anderseniella sp. | reverse complement strand
GCTTCGCCCCGGCGCAGATGTGTTGCGAATTTCGCAGGACCGGATTGCAGAGAAAACCTTCATATCCGGCCTTGGCATCCCGGTGCCGGCGTTTCATCCGGCAGGCACATTGGCCGAACTCGAAGAAGCCGTCGCCCACATTGGCCGCCCCGGGGTGCTGAAAACCCGGCGTTTCGGCTATGACGGCAAGGGACAGACCCGCATTGCAACCGACACACCGCTGGCCGATGCATGGACCGCGATTGGCCGGCAACCGGCAATTCTGGAAGCCCTGGTACCGTTTGACCGTGAAGTATCGGTGATCGCGGCGCGCGGACTGGATGGCACCGTCGCCACGTTTGACATACCGCAGAACCTGCATGAAAACGGCATCCTGTGCTCATCAACAGTGCCGGCGCAACTCAAGGCCAGAACCGCTGCCCAAGCTCGCGACATTGCAGCTACATTATTGGAATCGCTGAATTATACAGGCGTCATGGCAGTTGAGCTGTTCGTGTCTTCCAGAGGCGGTGCGGAAAGCCTGATGGTCAACGAGATTGCGCCGCGGGTTCACAATTCAGGCCACTGGACTGAAGCTGCCTGCCATGTTTCGCAGTTTGAGCAGCACATTCGTGCCATCGCCGGCTGGCCGCTTGGTGATACCCGGCGCAGTTCGGACTGCGTGATGGAGAACCTACTTGGCGATGAAATTTTCACCTGTCCGGCACTGGCCGGTGTGGCTGGAGCCGTGGTTCATGACTATGGCAAGGCAACCAGCCGTAAAGGGCGCAAAATGGGCCATGTCACACGCCTGATTCTAAGGAAATAACGCTGTTTTGCCGGATAATGTCTGTGTTTTACACTCGACACAAGGCTCTTGGTCTGGTAATCACAGCACCAATCGGGTCAGGCTCTCGCTTGACCTGCTGTCATGTTTTGTTTCCGGCTCCGGCCTTACTGCATGTATGACAGCATCTGATCTGAACAGTTTTAACGCCAACACGGGGTAATTGCCTGTGCATGTAATTGTACGCGACAACAATGTAGACCAGGCGCTGAAGGCGCTGAAGAAGAAGATGCAGCGCGAAGGTATCTTTCGTGAAATGAAGCTGCGTGGTCACTTCGAAAAGCCGTCTGAAAAGAAGGCCCGCGAAAAGGCTGAAGCCATTCGCCGCTCGCGCAAGCTGGCACGCAAGCGCGCACTGCGTGAAGGTGGCGTTGTCCCGGGTCGCCGCGGCAAATAAGCCTCAGCTGGTTTCGCATACTTGATCAAGCCTGCTCGACATGGTTCGGCGCGGGCTTTTTCGTGTCTGACACCCGCCGTCCATTCCGTCATGGCGCAGCGTCATTTGTCGTGAGGAACGTCTTGATGGCCCCCCAACTGGTTGGTGTCAGCGGGTCTATATGATCGCCGCCTTCCAGGGTCAGAAACTCTTTCGGCGCTGTGAAGGCCTCAAACAGCCGCTTGCCTTGAACGTAGGGAACAATCCTGTCGGCAGTACCGTGTAACACGAATACCGGCGCAGTGACCCTGGGTGCAAAGTCTATTGAACGGAACTGGTCCTTCATCAGCACCCCTACCGGCAGGTACCAGTACCGTAGTCGCGCCACATCGGCTGCCGAGCTAAATGGCGAATCCAGAACAACTGCCAGCGGCGATATCTCGGAGTCCGCCGCCAGTTGCGTAGCAACCCCGGTGCCCAGAGATTCTCCGAACAGGATGACCCTCGATGCGGGTACGCCCTGCTCTTGCAGGAACTTGATTGCGGCGCGTCCATCCTCGAGCAAGCCTTTTTCGGTCGGACTGCCTGTGGACCCGCCATAGCCACGCCAACTAAAGGCAAGCACACCAAAACCTTCATCCCGAAACAGCCTGAAACGCTCCGCGCGGTCGCCAAGTGTGCCGGCATTGCCGTGCATATACAAAATCACAGGGGCTTGCGGTGTCGGCGGCGGCGCCAGCCACGCAACAAGCGACTCGCCGTCATCCGTTTCGATGCCTTCTGTACCAAAACCATCAATGTTGAATTTGGCTGGAGGCTCGAAGCCCGTTTTGAGACTTTCCTGCGGAAAATACTGAAACTGCCGCTGCGCCAAGTATAAGAATGCCGCCATCGCGAGATACACAGTGACAACAAGCAGGACAATACTGATCATGGTCTTCTTCATGGGTTCGGATCAAAAAAGAAACCGGCAGTCCATGACCACCGGCTTCAATTGTCAATCAGTCTTGCTGCCAGGACACATTAATCCATCGACTTGACGATACCTTCAACCATTTTCTTGGCATCGCCCAGCAACATCAGGGTGTTGTCGCGATAAAACAGTGAATTGTCGATGCCTGCATAGCCAGACGCCAGCGAGCGTTTGGAGAACATCACCGTACCGGCGTTCCACACTTCCAGAACCGGCATGCCGTAGATCGGCGACTGCGGATCTTCCTTGGCTGCAGGATTGGTCACATCGTTGGCACCGATCACATAGACAATATCGGTGTTGGCGAACTCCGAATTGATGTCTTCCAGTTCGAACACTTCATCATAAGGCACGTTGGCTTCCGCCAGCAGCACGTTCATATGGCCGGGCATACGGCCTGCCACCGGATGAATGGCGTACTTGACCGAAACCCCGGCTGCCTTCAGTTCGTCAGCCAGTTCGCGCAGCGCATGTTGGGCCTGGGCCACCGCCATGCCGTATCCCGGCACGATGATCACCGAAGATGCATTCTTCAACATGAAGGCAGCATCTTCCGCAGAGCCCTGCTTGACCGGCCGGACCTCACCATCGGCACCTGTTGCAGGTCCGGCAGTTTCACCGCCAAACCCGCCCAGGATCACCGAGATGAACGATCGGTTCATGCCTTTGCACATGATGTAGGACAGGATTGCACCGGACGAACCGACCAATGCCCCGGTAATGATCAATGCCGTATTGCCGAGGGTGAAACCGATACCGGCGGCAGCCCAGCCTGAGTATGAGTTCAGCATCGACACAACCACCGGCATGTCTGCGCCACCGATCGGGATGATGATCAGAACACCGAACACCAGAGCCAGAACCACGATCAGCCAGAACGCGGTCGTCGACTGCGACGCCATGAACCAGATGATGGAAATAATGATTGCCGCAAACAGCGCTATGTTGATCATGTGACGCATCGGCAGCATGATCGGCGCACCCGATACACGACCCGACAATTTGCCGAACGCGATGATCGAACCGGTAAATGTGATGGCACCAATGCCTGCGCCCAGCGCCATCTCCAGCAATGAAGCTGCTTTGATGTGACCCGAAGCATCAGAAATACTGAACGCCCCCGGCGCATACAGCGCAGCAGCTGCCACAAACACGGCAGCCAGGCCAACCAGCGAGTGGAACGCCGCCACCAGTTCCGGCATGGCAGTCATCGGAATATTCTTGGCCGTATAAGCGCCGATGCCGCCGCCAATGGCGATGGCGAGAATGATCAGGCCCCATGTGGCAAAAGAACCAACGCCCATGAGCAGCAGCGTCGTCACCACGGCGACGGCCATGCCGATCATGCCGAACTGATTGCCCTGTCGTGAAGATTCAGGATGTGAAAGCCCGCGCAGCGCCAGAATGAACAAGACGCCTGAAACGAGATAAAGAAGAGCCGCGATATTTGCTGACATCACTTGGCTTCCTTCTTCTTGTACATGGCCAGCATTCGCTGGGTGACCAGAAAGCCGCCGAATATGTTCACGCTGGCAAAAACCAGGGCAATAAAGCCGAACGCCATGGCCGCAGATGAACCCGACGCTATGGCGCCCGCTCCAACCGCCAGCAACGCACCAACCACGATTACCGAGGAGATTGCGTTGGTCACTGACATCAACGGCGTGTGCAGCGCAGGCGTTACCTGCCATACGACATAATACCCGACGAATATCGCCAGTATGAAGATCGCCAGTCGAAACACGAACGGATCAATTCCTGTTGCCGCGCCAGCCGCAGCACCCGCACTATCGGCAATCAATTGCGCCTGATCAGCCAGAGCCTGCGCCTGTTCGGCAGCGGTTTGTGCGCTACCTGCAGCATCTCGCGCAGCGTCGGCAGCAGCTTTTGCAGCCTCTACCACTTGTTCCGGGGTCATTCCTGCCATTGCCCTAGTTCCCCTTCTTTGCTGTCAGAACCGGATGCACGATTTTACCATCGCGCATCAGCCCGCAACCGGTGATGATTTCGTCTTCCCAGTCGAGCTGCATCTCACCTTCCGGTGAGACGATCAGATCGACAAAATTCTGCAGGTTCTTCGCGTAGAGCGACGAAGCATTGCCGGCAAGTCTGCCGGGCAGGTTCTCGTGGCCCATGATGGCGACGCCCTTGTGGTCAACAATCTTGCCAGGCTTGGACAACGGACAATTTCCGCCACGTTCCACGGCCATGTCGACGATGATTGATCCGGCTTTCATGCTCTCGACCATTTCCTTGGTCACCAGAACCGGGGCTGGCCTGCCGGGAATCAGCGCCGTCGTAATGACGATGTCCTGACCCTTGATGTGATTTGCGACCAGTTCGGCCTGCTTCTTCTTGTCTTCGGCAGACAGCTCCTTGGCATAACCGCCTTCGGTAGCTGCGTCTGCCATGCCCTCAACGAACACAAACTTGGCGCCAAGCGAGGCGACCTGCTCGCCTGCAGCAGCCCTGACATCTGTGGCTGACACAACGGCGCCGAGACGCCGCGCTGTCGCGATGGCCTGAAGCCCTGCCACACCGGCCCCCATGATGAACACACGTGCCGCAGGAACCGTGCCTGCCGCAGTCATCATCATCGGAAAGGCGCGGCTGAACTGGGCAGCGGCATCAATCACCGCCTTGTATCCGGCAAGGTTTGCCTGTGAGGACAACACATCCATTGATTGCGCGCGGGTAATGCGCGGCACCAATTCCATGGCAAATGCCGAAACCCCCTGCTTTGCCATCGCATCGAGATTTGCACGTTCACCGTGCGGGTCAAGCTGGGCGGCGACAATGGCCCCCTTCTTGAGTGATTTTATGCCGGCGTCAGACAGCCGGCGTACTGCCAGCACGATATCGGCACCCTTGAGAACAGCGGCGCCTTTGGCAATCGTTGCGCCTGCCGCCTTGTATGCGTCATCCGACATGAAGGAGCCTGCCCCCGCGCCGCTTTCCACACACACGGTGAGGCCCTTCTTGACATAGGCTTTTACAGCATCAGGAGATATTGCAACACGGCTTTCGCCTGCTGACTCTGAGGGGACAGCTATTTTCATGGACTACTCCAATCAACCTGCCGCGCGTTGTGCAGGGATGCGGTGGGGGCTTGTCAGGAAACCAGCATTGCCGCGAACAGGGCAAACAGCACAGCAACGCCCCCGGAAAGCAGCCAGTTGCCGGATCCGATCCGAACGTCGATGATCAATGCAATCAACCCGACAATCAATCCGCCAAAGCCATAGAATAACGAGCCCGTCGGACCGAATGCAAACAGGCACAAGGACGTAAGAACGATGAAGCCGGCAATGGAAAGAGCCACGGCATACTTTACAAAAGCATTATAGGTTGCCGCGTGATCGGTTGAACCGGCAGGATCAAGAATTTCCGCAGTGAAACGGTCGTGTCCAGACATTTAAGAAGCCCCTGAGAAACTGAATTTGAACATTTGGGAAGAGCGAACCGCCACAATACCGGCAGACATCCCAAAAAATCAACTTGCAATAGCACTGACCGCAATTCCACTGGTTTAAACGCCGCACCTTTGACCTGTCGTTTAGCGTTCCGTCGGGTCGGATTTTCCGCCAGGCCTACACAGCCTCGATTGCAGGCGCGACGCCGGCGGCCAGCAAAGCCGTGGCCTGCCGTTCACCCACCGAGTGCAGTTCATGCGACTGCAGTGCATTCTCGAACAATTGGTGGAAATTCATTTCTGCACGCAAGTGAATGAATACCGACCCCAGCCCGATGGCGGCGCGATCCATGAACACAAATTCGCGCGGCACTCTCACCGGGCCTTTTTCCTTCAATTGCGTGTGCACTGCGAAAGCCTGTTGCCGGCCATACTGGGCTGCAGATCCCGATCCGTCTGAAATCGACATGACCTTGTCTGTCAGCAGCGGTCCGTAAATGAACCGCGCCCACACATTTAGGATATCAATCAGCTCATTGTTGAGGCCCTTGAAGCCCCATATGTCATATGCCGATACGATCCGGTCGCGATCATCGGCCTGCAAGCCACGGTAAAGCTCAACCACGCCTTGTACGAAAGACGGCGGAAATACACGCACACAGCCGAAATCCAGCAAGTTCAGGCCTTGTGGTTCACCGTCGCCGTCGGACCAGGCAGTGTAGTTTCCAAGATGCGGATCACCATGGATGACACCGTGACTGGTGAACGGCCGCCACCATGCATCAAACATGTTTCGGCACAGCAGGTTGCGCACTTCCTGTGTGGCATCCTTGAACTCAAGCAGTTTGCGGCCTTCCAGCCACTGCATGGTGATCAGGCGAGAAGTCGAGATATCCTCGTGCAATTCGGGTATATGGATGTCGGGCCGGTCGGCCAGCACCGCCTTGTACAACCGCATGTGAGCCGCCTCACGCACATAATCCAGCTCTTCACGCAGCCGGGCGCCGATCTCGCCGGCAATCTCGGTCGTGTCAATCGCCTTGCTGATCTGCCGGTGCAGCGCAAACAGCATTTTCAATTGCGACAGGTCAGCTTCAACAGCTGACGCCATGTCAGGGTACTGCAATTTGCAGGCCAGTGCCTCACCGGCATGCGAAACCGCTCGATGTACCTGGCCGAGCGAAGCGGCAGCGGTTGCTTCACGCTCGAACGATTTGAACTTGTCCTGCCAGTTGACACCCAGCTCCGCCGCCATACGACGGCGCACGAATGGCCAGCCCATGGCCGGTGCCTCGTTCTGCAACTGCGCCAGTTCTTCGGCAAACTCCGCCGGCAAGGCGTCGGGAATGGTTGCCAGCAACTGCGCGACCTTCATCAGCGGACCCTTCAGGGAGCCCAGTGCCTGCCTGAACAGTTTTGCTTCTGCGGAGTGATTATTGCCTGATGAAAACGCCCTTCCCGCAGCAACCCGCGCAGCTGCAGACCCAACCCCTGTTCCGACCTTCGCATACCGTGACAACCGGCCAGACAGGGAGTTGGCCTCGGGATCTTTCTGCTTGGGTTTGTCGCTCACTGTTGACCTTGTTCCGCCAGCATCGACAATTCCGCCAGGACCGTATCACGATGATCGGAAATACCTTTGTAAGCAAGCTGCGCCACATCAAGGCTTTCTATATGCATTTTCAGCCGAGCTGCAATCTGGCTTCTGTCCGGGTGGGTCATAAGCAGGGAAACGGAATCAACAACGATTTGGATTGTAAACAGCACATCACCGGTTGCGGGCAACCGTGTCAGGGTCTGACGTTCAGCGCGCAGCCAGGTTCCGCTGAAAAACCCGCCGGATGTGTCAGTCCACCTGGTGTGCGTGGAATGATTGAAGGGATGATGCAGGTTCGACACCTCATAGATCGACCAGTTGCACCGCTGGGCCGGATGACCGGTTTTCAGATTGTCGAATATGCGGTCAATCAGACTGGCAGTCCGCGTGCCGGGCCCAAAACCCGGCACTGGTGCATGCACTTCGGCAATCGGTTTGGAAAACTTGTCGGCCAGAACCCAGGTGGACGGAAAACACACTGCAGCCGCTGCAATCCGATAGCCGGCATCGCCCTTGCGCATGATCACAAGGTCGTCCTGCACCAGCCGGCAGGCAAGCTCAAGCGGCGCTTGCGCATAGTCTGAAATTCTGTGGGTAAACCCGGCAGGATTTACCGTCACATTGTCACCGGACACCTTGTAGATGTCCGGGTAGATGCGCGGAAGATACTCCAGCAACAGTGCAAGCGTCTCAGCCTGTGCATCAAGGGTGGCATCCTCAGCCTGAAAAACGGCATCGCGCCGCTGGTCAAAATGCTCGGCCTTTTCGCGTAGCTGATCTGCCAGATGCAGGTCCGGCATTATCCAGTCTCGCGGATCAAGCGCCGACAGACCCACCGAAAACGGTTTCGGTAACTTGTCGCGTTGCAGCGCCGAGTGGGGAGAAAGCTCGCTCATCTCACATCAACCAACAGCGTCCATTTCTTCGAGCTCGTCAATGAAGCCTTCAAGCATGCCAAGACCCTTGCCCCAGAAATCCGGATCTGATGCATCCAGTCCAAACGGCTGCAGCAATTCGGAATGATGCTTGGTGCCCCCGGCGCGCAGCATTTCAAGATATTTCTGCTGGAACCCGTCCTCTGCTTCCAGATATCTCGCATACAGGGAATTCACCAGGCAGTCGCCAAACGCATAGGCGTAGACATAAAACGGCGAATGAATGAAATGCGGGATGTAAGCCCAGAAGTTTTCGTAACCGGGGCCGAATTCGATGGCATCACCCAGCGCTTCCTTCTGCGTCTTGATCCAGATCTCGCCGATCTGGTCCGGCGTCAGTTCACCGTCACGGCGCGCCATGTGTACCTCACGTTCAAAGCAATAAAACGCAATCTGGCGCACCACTGTATTGAGCATGTCCTCGACTTTGCCGGCCAGCAGCATCTTGCGGGTCTTCGGGTCAGTGGTCTGCTTGAGGAGTGAGCGGAAGGTCAGCATTTCGCCAAACACCGATGCTGTTTCGGCCAGCGTCAGCGGTGTCGACGCCATCAACGCACCCTGGTCTGATGCCAGCACCTGGTGCACACCATGGCCAAGCTCGTGCGCCAGTGTCATGACATCACGAGTCTTGCCCTGATAGTTCAGCATCACATAGGGATGCGCCGACGGCACGGTCGGATGCGCGAAAGCACCAGACGATTTGCCTGGACGTACCGGCGCATCGATCCAGCGTTCGTCAAAGAAGCGGCGCGCTATATCTGCCATTTCGGGTGCGAATCCGGCATAAGCATTCAGCACAGTCGCCTGTGCCTCATCCCAACCTATCTTGCTGTCGTCCTGTTCCGGCAATGGCGCATTGCGATCCCAGTACATCATGCGGTCCATGCCGAGCCATTTTGCTTTCATGGCATAGTAGCGATGCGACAGTTTCGGGTAGGAACCGCGCACGGCCGCAACCAGGGCATCGACGACCGGGCCTTCAACCCGGTTGGCCAGATGGCGGCTGTCAGCCACGTCCGTGAATCCGCGCCACCGGTCGGAGATTTCCTTGTCCTTGGCGAGTGTATTGGTGATTGAGGCAAACAGCGAAATATTGGACTTGAAAACCTTTGCCAGGGCTTGTGCTGCAATCTTGCGCTTGCCGGCGTCCTTCGAGACCATCAGATTGAGCGTCGGTTCAAGCGACAACTCGTCGCCTTCGACGTTGAATTTCAGAGCCGCCATTGTCTCGTCAAACAACCGGTTCCAGGCACCGGCCGCCGTAACCGACTTCTCGTGAAACAGTTGTTCCACACGGTCCTCCAGCTGAAACGGTTTTTCCTTGCGCAGATCCTCAATCCACGGACGGAAATGTGTCAGCGCAGCCGATCTGCCCATAGCGGTGTCCAGCGCAGCTCCATCCAGCCGGTTGAATTCAAGTTCAAAAAACACCAGTCCGGTGGTTATGGAGGTCAGCTTCTGGGAAACGTCGCCGTAGAATTTTTGCCTGTCTGCATTTGTGGTGTCTCCCACATAATACAGCATCATGAACGAGCCGATCCGGCCAAACAGGTCGGACATGGCCTCGTATTCCTTGATAACGCCGGCCAGTGCATCACCACCTGCTCCATTGTTCAGCAGATATTCCAGTTTGCCCTGGTGGGCATCTGCAAACTGTATGGCCTGCGCTGCCGCTTTTTCCATATCGGTTTTGAACGCGGCTGCATCAGGCCCCGCATACAGGTCTGCCAAATTCCATTCCGGCAAGTCTCCAAGGTCTGCATCCGCCGCGCTTGAAGCTGAAGATTTTTGAAAATTTTCTTTGGTTGTAAGCATTTGAACTCCGAAATGACTGATGCCTGAACAGGCAAAACAGGGGCATGCAGCACATATGACCGCTCAATCAGCCGCAAACAAGCTGATTTCGCCAACATTTCCGGAAAATCATTAACTTGTACCAAAGTGGTTCGATTTTAAGCCGCCCTTTACCCCTGTGGGGCAAAGTGGCCTTCAAGGAACACATGAACCGAGACTGTGGGGGGCACAGGCATATCGTTTCATGGGCGCCCATGGTCTAGAGCATCATCTGATCAGATGGACTTAACTGTTCGGATAAAGATGCTCGATTCCAAAGTATTTGAGCATTTTTATCCATCCAAATGGATGAATATTGTTCTGGGATGGCTGTAGTGCAAAGACAAAGAAGACAGCATGACACATAAAATTCTGATTGTTGATGACGACCCCACCCAGCGCCGGATCCTCGAAGAACTGGTCAAGCGCTACGGCTTTGACACAGTAACCGCCGACGGTGCCAGCCAGGGTCTCGACATTCTGGAGGCCAGCCGCTCCAAACCGGTCGACCTGATCATTCTGGATCTGGTGATGCCGGAAATTGACGGTCTTGAATTTCTCGAGCGTCTCTCGGCCCATCGCACAACCGTCCCTGTTATCGTACAAACCGCACAAGGCTCCATTGAAACGGTGGTCAAGGCCATGCGGGCCGGAGCCGATGATTTTGTGGTCAAGCCGATCAACCCGGAGCGGTTGAAGATCTCCATACAGAACCTTTTGAAAGTCAACGCCCTGACTGAGGAAGTGAAGCGGCTGAACCAGAAGGTTTCAGGTTCAATGTCGTTCGACGACCTGATCATCGCCAGCCCCGCAATGGCAAGCGTGGTAAGGCTCGGCCAACGTGCCGCCCATTCGAATATTCCTGTTCTGATAGAAGGCGAAAGCGGCTCCGGCAAGGAAATGATCGCCCGTGCCATTCAGGGTGAAAGCGAGCGCAGAGGCAAACCGTTCGTGGCCGTAAACTGCGGTGCACTGCCCGAAAATCTGGTAGAGAGCATTCTGTTCGGCCATGAAAAGGGTGCCTTCACCGGTGCGGTAGGCAAACACATCGGCAAGTTTCAGGAAGCCGACGGTGGCACGTTGTTTCTGGACGAAGTCGCGGAATTGCCATTGGACATACAGGTAAAACTGCTGCGTGCCCTGCAAGAAGGCGAAATTGATCCGGTCGGTTCGAGAAAACCGGTCAAGGTCAATATCCGGCTTATTTCCGCAACCAACCGCAACATGATCGAAATGGTCAAAAACGGTCAGTTCCGTGAAGACCTGTATTATCGCCTCAACGTGTTTCCGGTCATGGCACCGCCATTGCGCGAACGCATTGAAGATATTGCGCCGCTGGTCACGCACTTCATCACGCGGTTTGCTGCCGAGGAAGGTCGCAGGGTCAAGGGAATTGACGCCAATGCACTTGAACTGCTCAAGGCGTACGCCTGGCCAGGCAATGTACGTCAACTCGAAAACACGGTCTTCAGGGCCATTGTCATGAGTGAAGGTGGTCAGCTTCAGTTGGCCGACTTCCCGCAGATCGCCGCCCTGACGGATGGTTTTGACGTCGAGGTTCCTCCAGCCCCTGTACCTGAGCCTGCCGCCCCGCTGGCGAGTGGGGCAGATGCCATGATTGGCGGGCAGCCCAGCATCACCGAGCATTCCGTAATGCCATCAACCGGCACCACCACCATGGTCTCTGACGGTTTTGCCATTGGTATCCCGGCCGTCACCGATGGTGGACACATCCGGCGCCTTGAAGAGATTGAAGCGGACATGATTCGCCTCGCCCTGAACCGATATCGGGGTCAGATGTCGGAAGTTGCCCGCAAACTTGGCATCGGGCGCTCGACACTGTACAGAAAAATGCGGGAGCTTGGCCTTGAGGCCCGCGGATAGCATGGAACCCTGCAAAACCTGACGGAAGACTTGGCTTCTTCATTTTTTGGACACCAAAATGACCGACGCTGTACAAAGTTTGGTGACCAAATGAACCAATTGGGATCACAGGAGTTATCCAACAAGACAACATGTTGCCGGATTTGAACACAGAACTGCTTGGATTTGCTATT
>JBDNEZ010000322.1:0-14422 GCA_041690095.1 Anderseniella sp. | reverse complement strand
GGCTGGTCCGAAGCCTATGGCATGTTCACCAAGGGCGAGGCGCCGATGGTATTGTCGTACACAACATCGCCTGCCTATCACATGGTGGCGGAAAACACTGATCGCTATCGCGCCGCCGCCTTCCCCGAGGGCCACTATATGCAGATCGAGGTTGCCGGCATGCTGAAATCATCACGCAACAAGCCGCTTGCGCGACAATTCCTGAGCTTCATGACCGGTCCCGGTTTCCAGAACCACATTCCGACCAACAACTGGATGTGGCCCGCTGGCAAGATTTCCGAGACCCTGCCTGACGCATTCGACAAACTGGTAAAACCGGCAAAATCATTGCTGCTGCCGGCAGAAGAGGTTCGCGCCAACCGCAAAGCCTGGATAGACGAGTGGCTCAAGGCCACAACCAAATAGCCCGGCTGCGTGACATGCGCTCCGCGCGATCAGCCGGTTTGCACCCGGCCATCATCGCTGCTGCCGTTGCGCTGGGGCTAATCATCCTTGCTGTCGCAACACCCATGTTGGCACTGGTTGCCATCGCACCGTCCATGCCGAGCCTCGGTGCGGATTATCTTGCGTTTGTCTGGTCGATCACCAGATTCACCTTGCTTCAGGCAGGACTGTCCACGCTGCTATCGCTTGTGACGGCGATTCCACTGGCAAGAGCATTGGCGCGCCAGGCATCGTTTCCCGGTAGATCCATCATCTTGCGGCTTCTCGCATTGCCGCTGGCGCTACCCGCGCTGGTGGTGGTGCTGGGCATCATCGAAGTGTGGGGGCGGCAGGGCTGGGTAAGCACTGTAGTGCAGGGCATCGGGCTTGGCGGGCCATTGAACATTTATGGCCTTACCGGCATTCTGATTGCCCATGTGTTCTTCAACATGGCACTGTCAGCGCGCCTGATGGTCGCGTCACTGGAGCAGATTCCACCGGAAAACTGGCGTCTTGCCGCGCAGTTGAGTTTCACGTCCCGGCATGTGTTCCGTCATATCGAATGGCCGGTGATCCGGTCTGTCCTGCCCGGCATTGCCAGTCTTGTCTTCATGTTGTGCATCGCGAGTTTTGCCGTCGTGCTGGTGCTGGGCGGCGGCCCGAAGGCCACCACGCTTGAAGTTGCCATCTATCAGTCCTTGCGTTTTGACTTTGATCCGCCCCGTGCCGTGTTGCTGGCCGTGTTGCAAATTTTACTGTGTGCCGGGCTGTTTGTTCTGGGCGGACGCATGGCCACTGACATTGCAGTGATGTCGAGCGTCGGCAAACCAGCACGGCGCCCTGACCAGTCCACATCACGGCTCACCGATATGCTCACCATAGTCGCCGGTCTCGGTTTTATTGCGCTGCCCATGCTGGCCATTGTCGTGTCGGGTGTTACGGCACCGTTCGCTGCCATCGTTTCGCAGCCCGTATTCTGGCGCGCGCTGGTCACATCGCTCATACTGGCGCTCACCGCCGCCAGCCTGGCCCTCGCCATGGCATGGAGCATGCTGGCAGCACAGCGCACCATCATGCGCCGCCGCACACCGTCGCGCACAGCGACTGCACTGGTGTCCGGCATGCAGGCATCCGGCTCTCTGATCCTTGTTGTTCCGCCGATCGTGATCGGTGCAGGATGGTTCGTGACACTGCACAAGGCAGGACTGGCCGGCTCTGCAGCACCCGTCATCGTGGCCATCGTCAATGCGCTCATGGCGCTGCCCTTTGTATTGCGCATCCTGAGGCCCGCAGTGGTTGGACAGGCGCAAATTCATGATCGGTTGTGTGTCAGCCTGGGTATTTCCGGACTGCACAGATGGCGATTGATAGATTTACCGGTTCTGGCGCGGTCATTGGCATTGGCATTTGCCTTCGCAGCCGCACTGTCAATCGGAGATCTGGGCGCTGCGGCCCTGTTCGGCTCTGCCGATTTTGTCACTCTGCCGCTTCTGTTGCTGCAAAAAATGGGTAGTTACCGGTCTTTCGAAGCTGCCGGCATCGCCTTGTTGCTGGCCGGCTTCTGTCTCGGATTGATCTGGCTGGCCGAACAGCTGAAACCGGGAGCACAGGCTCAATGACAGGCTCTGCAATCAAGCTCGACAGAATTGACTTCGCCTATCCTGGCGGTGAGCCGTTGCATTTTTCGACCGTGTTCGAAGCCGGCAGCTTTACCGGTCTCATCGGTCCGTCCGGTTCCGGCAAGACCACCCTGATCAATCTGATCGCAGGCTTCGAGGAGCCTGCTTCCGGCGGCCTGTATTTTGATGACGTCAACGCGGCTGGAACCGAACCTGCAGACCGCCCGGTGACCATGGTGTTTCAGGACAACAACTTGTTTGCGCATCTGGATGTGTTCACCAACATCGCACTCGGTGTGTCTGCTTCTCTCAACCTGTCAACCGGCGACAAGACGCTGGTCGCGACAGCGATGGACAAGACAGGACTTTCGGGATTGGACAAGAGATTGCCGCGGGAACTGTCAGGCGGACAGCGCCAGCGCGTGGCAATCGCCAGAGCACTGGTGCGTGACAGGCCGGTTCTGTTGCTGGATGAACCGTTTGCCGCGCTTGGTCCGGCCTTGCGGCGTGACATGCTGCGCCTCGTCAGTGCGATTCACAAAGAGCGCGCGATGACTGTCATCCTGGTGTCGCACGATCCGGCAGATGTGAAGTTTGCGGCCACTCACGCAGCGTTTCTTGATGCCGGCCGGGTTGTCGCCAACCGCCCGGTCGATGATCTTTTCAGCGCGTCAGACATTCCCGGTTTGCAAGCCTATCTGGGCATCTGACGTCTTGCCATAACGCGCAACCAATGGGACAGTGCGGCATCATCTCCTCGTAACAGATTCAATCAACGGACCAGTTTCATGACGCTTGCCAACGGTCACCGGCACCTTGCCATTCCCGGCCCAACCAACATCCCTGATGAAGTGCTCAACGCCCTGCATCATGCGTCTGTCGACATTTACGGCGGCAGTTCGGAAGTGGCCTCACGGGCCTGCATGAAAGACCTCAGGAAGGTCTTTCGCACTGAAGGCAGCATCTACATCTATGCCGCCAATGGTCATGGCGCGTGGGAAGCAGCACTGACCAACACACTGTCGAAAGGCGACAAGGTGCTGGTACTTGAGTCGGGATTGTTTCCGATCGTGTGGGGCGAGAATGCCGGCAAACTCGGCATCGACACCGAGGTGCTTGCCGAACGCCCGGGCCGTGCTGTCGATCTGCACGCCGTCACAGCCCGGCTCGCCGCAGACTCAGGCCATGAATTCAAGGCAATCTTGATGGTCCAGGCAGACACCGCGACCGGCGTTGTCAACGACGTCAGGGGGGTGCGCGCAGCTCTGGATGAAACCGGCCATCCGGCAATGTTGATGGTCGACACCATCGCCTCGCTCGGCTGCATGGAGTTCGACATGGATGCCTGGGGCGTCGACGTCACTGTTGCCGGTGCCCAGAAGGGATTGATGACCCCGCCGGGTCTGAGCTTCACAGCTGCAAGCGCCAAAGCCAAACAGGCGCACAAAACGGCCGGCCTGATCACCAATTACTGGGACTGGACGTTCCGTGACGGCGACGACCATTACATGTGGTACGCGGGTACGCCGCCTGTACAAATGGTGTTCGCACTGCGCAAGGCGCTCGAAATGCTGCTCTGCGAAGGCCTCGAAAATGTCATCCGTCGCCATGCCGTACTGGCAGGCGCCACCCGCGCCGCCGTGCAAACCTGGACATCAAAAGGTGATCTGGATTTCGCAGTGTCCGAACCGACCGAGCGCAGCAATTCGGTCACCTGCATGCTGACCCCGAAAGGCGCAAGCCCGGGGATTCTTGAATACTGTGAAAACAATCTCGGTGTCACCATCGGCCGTGGCATTGGTCAACTGGATGAAAAAGCCATCCGCATTGCCCACATGGGCCATGTCAACGCCTACAACCAGTTGGGAACTCTGGCTGCAATCGAAACCGCCATGACAGCACTCGGTATCGAACACGGATCAGGCGGCGTTCAGTCTGCCATTGCATACATTGCCAAACACGAAAAGCCCTGCCCGTGAAGCGCGCCGATCTCATCATCCGCAATGCGAACATCATGACGATGAATGATGTGGGCCCGACTGCCGAGAGTATGGCGGTTTCCGGCAATACGATCATTGCAGTTGGCAGCAACCACGACGTTGCCAATCTGGCAGGCCCCGCAACCCGCATTATCGAGGCCAATGGTGCAAGCGTTCTGCCCGGCTTCATCGAAAGCCATCTGCATATTTTTTCCGGCGCGGCCTCCCTGTCCCGCCTCGATCTGTCGGGTGTAGTCGGTCGCGACGCGCTTCGAAACGCGGTGGCCAACTGGAGTGATCGGCAGCCGGTCGGCATTATCTTCGCCAATCAGGCCCATTATAGCATGCTGGGCGAAGGCCCTGTCACACGGCAAATGCTCGATGACATCTGCCCTGATCGTCCGTTTGCCATGATGGCCCCTGATTCTCATACCGCATGGGCAAACACAGCCGCCCTTGCAGCTGCCGGCATCCTGCACGGCGGGCAACCACATCCTGGCAGTGAAATTGTCATGGCAGCAGATGCAACCGCGTCGGGTGAACTGCGCGAAACCGATGCCTTTGCCCCGGTCATTGCCCTGACCGAAAACCAGGGCCGCGAGTCACTGGGCTATACAACTGCCCGCGACCCTGTCCCGGTGGCAACGGCTGCGCAACGCGCCGCAGACAAGACCACACTTCAACAGGGCATTGATTACTGCGCCGCGCTTGGCATCACCTCGATGCACAATATGGATGGCAATCTGTATCAGTGCGAACTGCTGCAGGGAATCCACGACACCGATGGCCTGAAGTGCCGGATTGAAGTGCCTTTCCACTACAAGAATGACAAGCAACTGTCTGATCTGGAAGAAGCAGACTATATGCGCCGCACCTGGAGCGGTGATCATCTATGGTGCAACAGGGTCAAGCTGTTCATGGACGGTGTTCTGGATTCCGGCACGGCTTTCGTACTGGACGGATACCCGGATGATCCTGCCTCAACCGGCGATCCCCTGTTCAGCGCCGAACAGTTCAACGAGATCGTTGCACAGTGTGACAGGCGTGGATTTCAGATTGCCGTTCACGCCATAGGAGATGCAGCGGTGCACCGCACGCTGGATGGCTACCAGGCAGCACGCAGTGCCAATGGCCAGCGTGACAGCCGCCATCGCATCGAGCATATCGAAATCATTGCTGAAGCTGACATCAGACGGTTTGCCGAACTGGGTGTCATCGCCTCGATGCAACCGCTGCATGCACTGGGCACCAACGCCTATCCGATGGAGCCGACACGGTCAAAAATCGGCGATGCAAAACTCGCGCGCGCCTTTGCCTGGAACACCTTGCGCGATGCCGGCGCCAAACTCTGCTTTGCCAGTGACTGGCCGGTGTCGCCGGTTGATCCGCTGAAGTCCATCAAGGCTGCCATGACGCGCGAAAAACTGCATCCAGCCCATCCCGATCAGCGCCAGTCCCTGCATCAGGCGGTGCATGGCTACACGGCAGGCGGTGCCTATGCCGAATTCAGCGAAACCCGCAAGGGCAGGCTGGCGCAAGGCTTCCTCGCGGATATCGTGATCCTGGACAGCAACATCGAAACCACCGACCCCTCCGCGATTGACCAGATCAAGGTGACCACGACTGTTTGCAACGGGATAGTGACATATCAGGCCTGATCGTCACCCGCGCCCATGCGGCACCAAATAGTCCTGTATTGGTCCTCCGGCGACAATGTGGGGGACAGTTACCCGGCCGGTGTAATCGGGTTTCACGCCGGCATAAACTTGCCGCCGTCGGAAAGCTCGGCAATAGATTGCCTGTGCCACTTGCCATCAATCATCACACCCATGCACTATTCACCTTCTTCTCAAGACCGGTTCGCTGACACATACTGCAAAGCGGAATCATCAGAGCAACACTTGTTGGGTAACCATGACAGACTTCTATACCAACTACACGTCCTTGCAGTTCAACCGGCCGGCAGATGGCATTCTGGAGGTCATTCTCAGTGCACCGAAAAAGCTCAATGCGCTTGATGCCAACGGCCACCGCGAACTGGCTGAGGTGTGGCGTGACATAGATCGCGACCCCGACACCAACGTTGTTCTGTTGCGCGGCGACGGCGGCAATCTGTCGGCAGGCGGTGACCTCGGTCTGGTCGAGGATATGACCAACGACTTTGCAACCCGTGCCCGTGTGTGGAAGGAAGCAAGCGATCTGATCTACAACGTCATCAATTGCTCCAAGCCGACGGTCGCGGCAATCGAGGGCGTCAGCGTTGGCGCAGGCCTGGCGGCAGCCATGGTGTGCGATATCACTGTTGCAGGCCGTACCGCCCGCATCATCGACGGTCACACCAGACTGGGCGTCGCTGCCGGTGATCATGCAGCCATCATCTGGCCGTTGCTCATCGGCATGGCCAAGGCCAAATACTATCTGATGCTGTGCGAACCGCTTGCCGGCGAAGAGGCAGAACGCATTGGTCTTGTGTCACAGGTCGCCGACGATGATCAGGTGCACGAAGCCGCCCTGAACATCTGCCGCAAGCTGGCAAAGGGAGCGCCCACGGCTATTCGCTGGACCAAACACTCGCTGAACAACTGGCTGCGCATGGCCGGCCCCAGTTTCGATGCGTCGCTGGCGTTGGAATTCATGGGGTTTTCCGGACCGGAGGTGAAAGAAGGCTTGTCCTCGATCCGCGAAAAACGTAGACCCGATTTTCCGACGAAGTCACCGTTTTAGAGACATAGACCGGTTAACCACCCGCACTTGCGCCACGCCGCCTGGCGATTATCCGACCGAGATTGCCGCTCAGGGACACGATGACCCCGGACGCAATAATCACTGCGATGCCGATGAAGGTGATCGCGTCCGGTATGTCGGCGAAAAACAGTATCCCCCAACCGACAGCAGTTACGATTTCAACATAGGTGAACGGTGCCAGTGTGGGGGCTGGAGCGCGTGCAAACGCAGTGATGATCAGCAGATGCGCCACTGCATTGACCGCTCCCATGACCAGCAGGATCGCGGCCTGTCTGAGTGATACAGGCTGCCACCACATCCAGGCCACGGGAGATATCAGCACCACCGCCACCAGCGCCATGTATGTATTGGAAACCAGCACCGGAGCCGCATTGGCCAGCTTGCGGGTGATGATGATGTGAAACGCGTAGAACAGGCCGCTGGCGATGGCTGCAATCATACCGACATTGAGAACCCCGAGGTCGGGCCGCATGACAATCAGTACGCCGGCGAAACCGCACACCACCCCCGACCACGCCGCCGGGCCGGCGCGTTCTGCCAGCAGCCATGGCGACAGCAGCGCCACCAGGAACGGGTAGATGTACAGGATGGCAACCGCTTTCGCCAATGGCAGGTAACGCACCGCAAACACAAAACTCAATGTGGCCCCCAGGATCAGTATGGCGCGCAGGAACTGGGTTGGCGCATACGGTGGAAAAACCACCTGGCGTCCATACCGCCACACCGCAATCGGCAGCAATACAACCAGGTATCCGGTATATCGCCCGAAGGTCATGACAGCAACATTCAACTCGGCCGCCATGAGTTTCAAAAGCGCACCGGAGAGGCTGGCTGTCACCATTCCGAGTATCAGCAGGAAAACCGCAGCAGACAAACTGCCGACAGGCAAACTGCTTGCAGTCAGTTGTTTGCGTTCGCGCACCTGCTGGTTCATCTGCCGGCATCAGCAAGTGCCGGCGGCAAGGCTTCCTCAAACAGGTCCAGGTTATCTTCGCGACCGGCGGTAACGCGAATGCAGCGATTGAGCGGTTCCACACCCGGCATCCGCACAAATATGCCGCGAGCCAGCAGGCCGTCCATAACAGCCTTGGCACAAACCCCGTCATGACCGCAGTCAATGGCAACGAAGTTGGCCGCCGAAGCGATCGCCTTCAGGTCATTGTCATGGGCGATTCGGATAATCCGGTCACGCGCGCTGTGCACCCGCATGACAACGGCTTCCAGCCAGTCGTCGTCGGCCAGTGCAGCCAGTGCGCCGGCCTGCGCAATCCGGTTGACACCAAAATGGTTGCGGATCTTGTCAAACGCCTTGATGACTTGTGCTTCACCGATGATGTAGCCGATCCGGCAACCGGCCATGCCATAGGCCTTTGAGAACGTGCGGAAGCGCAGCACCTGCGGATTGTGCACATCCAGATCGGGCATCGTGCCGGCCGGTGCAAATTCGCCATAGGCTTCATCCAGGCACAGGACGACACCTTCCGGCAGGTCCCTGATCATTGCGTCAATTTCACCGCCCCGCCACCATGTTCCCATCGGGTTGTCCGGATTGGCTAGGTAGATCATTTTCGCCTTTTCACGCCGTGCCAGGGCCAGCAGCGATACCGGGTCTTCGTGGTCGTCAACATACGGCGTGGTGACAATTTCACCGCCGGCACCGGCAACCTGGTAATTGAAAGTCGGATAGGCTCCTGCAGACGTCGCCACCTTGTCACCGGGTTCGATGAACAACCGCGCAGTAACGCCGAACATGCCGTCAATGCCTTCTCCGACCAGAATGTTGTCCGGTGATACGCCGTGCCAGGCAGCCAGCGCCTGCTTGAGATCATGGCTTTCCGGATCGCCATACTTCCACACCTCGGCTGCTTCAGCCTGCATGGCCCTGACCGCCAGTTCGGATGGGCCGAACACGCTTTCATTGGCACCGATGCGTGCCTTGAACTGAGCTCCGCGCGCGCGTTCCTGCGCTTCCGGCCCGACAAATGGAACCGTAGACGGCAGATCGGCAACCAGAGATGAAAGTGCGGGGCGGATCATGGCCTGAAACTCCTTGTTATACCGGCTGGCGGACGTGCCTTCAGCCGTATAGTCTTCGGCAAGATGACATCGTTTTCACGGATACACCACCTGCTTGAACGACAGGCTGCCCATGCGCCTGGCGCAATTGCACTGACCTCGGCTCACGCCGGTGATATCACTTATGCCGAGTGGCTGCGATCTGCAAACGAGGCCGCCGCAACCTTGCGGAACGCCGGCGTGAAACCCGGGCATCGCGTGATGCTGGTGGCTGAAAATTCCGTCGCACTCGCAACTGCATTGATGGCAACAAGCCTGCTTGATGCCTGGTCTGTACCGGTAAATGCGCGCCTGTCGGCCACAGAAATCGACCGCATCCGTGACCATGCACAGCCAGCCGCCACACTGTTCACACACGCCATATCCACTGCAGCTCGCAGCCACGCACAAGCAGCTGGTACCCGCGAAGTAACATTTGGTCGCGAACCGGTCATGCTGGACAGCCGACAGGGCACTGTCGCCGAGCCGGATACCGGGACAGCAAGTCAAATCGCCACCCTGCTCTATACGACCGGCACCACGGGCGATCCCAAAGGCGTCATGCTGACCCACGCCAACCTGATCTATGGCGGGCAGACATCCGCTTCTCATCGCCAGATTACCGCTGCAGATCACATATATGGAGTTTTGCCCCTGACCCATGTGTTCGGGCTGTCATCGGCGTTCATGGCCGGACTGGCAGCAGGGGCATGTCTTGAACTGGTGCCGCGCTTTGATGCTGCCGTGACCTTCGCAGCACTGCAATCGCGGGTTTCGGTGTTTCCCGCTGTCCCGCAAATGCACGCTTTGCTGATGGCGCACGCAAGTCAGTCCGGTTTGAAGAAGCTGCATGCTGAGCGCCTGCGATACATATCGTCGGGCGGGGCACCGCTTGATCCAGCATGGAAGCAGAAAGTGGAAAGCTTTTTTGGACTGTCATTGTTCAACGGTTACGGCATGAACGAGGCAACTGCCGGCATTGCCGCAACCCGTCCCGGTGCCACCCGGGCCGACACCTCCGTCGGCAGGATGCTTGACGGACAGGAGGTCCGCATTGAGCAGGCCGGTCCCGACGGAGTTGGAGAAATCGTCATCCGTGGCCCGAACATCATGGCCGGTTATTATCGCAATCCGTCCGAAACCGATCTGGTTCTGGACCCCGAGGGCTGGCTGCGGACCGGCGACCTGGGGTATCTGGATGCCGATGGCAATCTGCAGATTACCGGCCGGGCCGGGGAATTGATCATCCGGTCCGGGTTCAATGTCTATCCGCTCGAAGTGGAAACCGCCCTGAACCAGCATCCCCACGTAGTGCAGGCCGCCGTCATCGGGCACAGCGCAAACGGCAATGAAGACATCGTGGCTTTCATCCAGCCGCTTGCAGGCAGCACACTGGCACCGGATGACCTGAAAGCCCATCTGGAGAAACGCCTCGCCGCGTACAAACATCCCACACACTGGATTATCTCGGATTACCTGCCCGCAGCCCCGTCCGGCAAGATCCTCAAGGCCAGGCTGACGGCCACGTTTGCGGATCAGTTAAACCCACCAACCGCTTTAAAGTCAGGGCCCTAGAAAATTTCGATCAGTCCGGCTGCGCCCTGGCCACCGCCAATGCACATGGTAACCACGGCTTTCCTTGCGCCGCGCCGCTTGCCTTCCAGCAGGACATGACCGACCTGGCGGGCGCCTGTCATGCCGTATGGGTGACCGATTGCAATGGACCCGCCATTGACGTTGAGGATCTCGTTGGGAATGCCCAACGTGTCGCGGCTGTACAGAACCTGCGATGCAAATGCCTCGTTCAGTTCCCACAAATCTATGTCATCCATCTTGTAACCGGTCCGCTCCAGCAGTCGCGGCACCGCAAACACCGGGCCGATGCCCATTTCATCCGGCTCACATCCAGCCACCGTAAAGCCCCTGAAGGCCCCCAGCGGTTCAAGGCCCATTCGTTCGGCTTGCCTGGCTTCCATCATCACAAGGCACGCCGCTCCGTCAGACAGTTGCGAGGCATTTCCAGCCGTAATGTATTTGCCTTCGCCGCGCACGGCCTGCAAACCCGATAACCCTTCCAGTGTTGTCGACGGACGATTGCACTCGTCCGACTCAATCGTCACTTCATGGGTAGTAATGGCACCGGTTTGCTTGTCCTTCATCCCCATTGTCGTCGTGACCGCGATGATCTCGTCGCCAAACTTGCCCGCTGCCTGTGCATCGGCGGTGCGTTGCTGGCTGGCCAGGGCGTATTCGTCCTGCGCTTGGCGCGAGATGCCGTAGCGGTCTGCAACAATGTCCGCGGTATCGATCATCGCCATGTAGAGTTCCGGCTTGTGCTCATTCAGCCAGGCATCCCGGGCAGCGCCTTGCGCGGCGGCGTCCGGTACCATCGATATCGACTCCAGCCCTCCGGCCAGCACCGCAGGCGTTGATTCTTCGGTGATCCGATGTGCTGCCAGCGCCACCGCCTGCAGACCCGACGAGCAGAACCGGTTGACAGTCATGCCGCAGGTTGTAACCGGCAACCCGGCCCGTAGGGCGATCTGGCGCGCGATGTTGGAGCCGGTTGCCCCTTCGGGAAAACCACACCCCATGATGCAGTCCTCGATAATCTCCGGCTCGACACCGGAGCGCTCGATGGCAGCAGCCGCTGCTGCGCCGCCCAGGGTTGCACCATGGGTCATGTTGAACGAACCGCGAAACGCCTTGCCGATGGCCGTGCGGGCGGTGGATACAATGACAGCTTCGCGCACTATGAGATTTCCTTCTTGTTCAGGCTGTCAAAGGTCTCGCCCCTGTCCACAAGATCAACCAGCAACCCGGCCGGTTTCCAGAACCAGCCGTCTTCGGCTTCGAACTTGCGGATGGACGCCAGGATCTCGTCGAGACCCTGCATGTCGGCATACTTCATCGGCCCGCCGCGCCAGCGCGGGTGACCATAGCCGAACAACTGCACCATATCGATGTCCACCGGACGCAGCGCAATGCCCTCTTGCAGCACTTTCGCGCCTTCATTGATCATCGCGGCCATATAGCGCTCGATGATTTCGTCAGCCGTGAACTTGCGGGCTTTGATGCCCTTTTCACGGCGCACATCATCAATGATGGCCAGCGTTTCCGGGTCAGGCTCACCCTTTCGTGCACCTTCGGGATAATTGTATATGCCGCGCCCGGTTTTCTGGCCATAACGGCCCTGTTCGCAAATCCGGTCTATCCAGTCGGACGCATAGCGCTCATTGGGATCACGCGTCGGCGCCTTGCGCTTGCGGGTTGCCCAGCCGATATCGAGACCTGCCAGGTCCGACATGGCAAACGGTCCCATCGGATACCCGAAGCCCACAACCGCCGCATCAACCTCATAAGGTGTCGCCCCGTCTTCAACCATCATCTGTGCCACGCGCAGGTATTTGCCCATCACACGGTTGCCGATGAAGCCGTCACACACGCCCGACCGAATGCCGACCTTGTTGGCCTTTTTGGCCACGGCAAAGGCGGTCGCCACCACATCCGCGTGGGTTTTCCCGGCCACCACGATTTCCAGCAGCCGCATGATATTGGCCGGCGAGAAAAAGTGCATGCCGATGACGTCCTGCGGGCGGGAGGTCATCGCCGCGATCTGGTTGATATCCAGGTAGGAGGTATTGGAGGCCAGCACACAGCCGGGCTTGCAGATCTTGTCCAGTTGACCAAACACATCCTTCTTGACGTCCATGCTTTCAAATACCGCTTCGATGACCAGGTCGACCTGCGCCAGCGCATTCATGCTGGTGGTGCCGTGAAACTGGTCGGCCAGCATCGCATCACGCCGTTCACTCGATACCTTGCCCCTCGCAACACTACCGTCGAGGGTTTTCTCAACCCGCGCCTTGCCTGCTGCAATCGCGTCGTCATCACATTCGACCATGGTCACGGTGTAGCCCGCATTGAGCAGCGCGATGCTGATACCCGACCCCATTGTGCCGCCACCGATAACACCGACCTTGTTGACATCACGCGGCTTGCCCCGGTCCAGTTCCGGCACTTTGCCAACGGCCCGCTCGCCGAAAAACGCATGAATGAGGGCTTCGCGCTGGTCCGACGCCATCAGCTTGTCGAACAGTTTGCGTTCGCGGGTGAGGCCGGCGTCAAAATCTTTCGCAGTCACAGCCGCTTCAATGGCATCAATGCACACCATCGGAGACAACTGGCCGCGCGCCTTGGTTCTGGCAGCCGCCCGAAGTTTTTCAAACAGGCCTTTGTCGGCACGTGCCTGGTCAAGCTTGTCGTTCAGGTCACGGGTTGGCCGTGGCCCCATGTCATTGCCCAGGATCAGCCCCGCAAATGCCACCCCGGCTGCAGTCGGGTCGGTTTCATTGGACACCTCGTCGACAAGACCCAGTTCAAGTGCTTCGTGCGCATCGATATGCCGGCCCGACGTAATCAAATCGGCGGCAGCTTCAACTCCGGCCAGTCGCGGTGTGCGCTGCGTGCCGCCGGCCCCGGGCAGGATGCCCAGATTGACCTCCGGCAGGCCGACCTTGGCAGACTCCATAGCCACCCGGTAATGACATCCAAGCGCCACTTCGAAACCACCACCGAGCGCGGTGCCGTGCAGAGCCGCTATCACCGGCTTCGAACATGCTTCGATCTGGTTGACCACACCGGGCAGCCCGGGGTCCGCCAGCGGTTTGCCGAATTCCTTGATATCGGCGCCAGCAAAAAATGTGCGCCCGGCCCCGACAATTACCGCGGCCCTGGCTTTCTTGTCGCCTTCAAACCGCGTAATCGCCTTGCTCAATCCTTCCCGGACCGATTGCGAAAGAGCGTTGACCGGCGGATTGTCCACCGTGATCACGGCAATGGCACCGTCGTGCGAATAGGATATTGGTGAAGACATGGAAACTCCTTGGGGAAGCAGACCTGAAACCGGTATCCTTAATGCTTCAGACTATTCAATTTCTATTGCATAAGATTAATGGGTCCTGACCCTAGTCAGCCCGGCGAGCGCTGGCAATCATCTCTGATCGGCAAAATCGTTCATATTGTGGAAACCCGATATGCCGTTTCGACAACACAGCCTGTCGCAGGTTGGGCTCGACGAAGGCGCAACTGATGGAGTAGCGTGGCGGGGATTATGATTTCAGGGAGATTACCGATGCAGTACCACGCACCGGCCACACTAAAAGACGCGGTGAAGCTGCTGGCCAGTTCCAAAGGCAACACACAGATACTTGCCGGCGGCACCGACCTGCTGGTTCGCATGCGGACAGGCTTTGCCGAACCCGACACCATCATTGATATCAAACGCATATCGCCAATGTGCAAGATTGCCCGCGATGGCAAGGGCTTCTCCATCGGGGCTGCGGTTTCATCTGCGGAAATGAGCGAGAATACAGCCCTCGTCAAGGCCTGGCCCGGCGTGGTTGAAGCCGCCGCACTGATCGGCTCAACGCAGGTTCAGGGCCGCGCAACCATTGCCGGTAATCTGTGCAATGCCTCGCCGGCTGCCGACAGCGTGCCCGCCATGGTAGCAGCCGGCGCGAAGGCCGTGATCCGCGGCCCGAAAGGCAAGCGCAAGGTTGCCGTCGAAAAATTCTGCAAAGGCCCCGGAAAGACCATCCT